>JAPPMM010000038.1 GCA_028819075.1 Gammaproteobacteria bacterium | reverse complement strand
GGTGAATTGTGAGGCTGTCGGGAGGGGGCGTCCATTCCATCACATCTGGCTCCTCACATCTGGCTCCTCACATCTGGCTCCTCACATCTGGCTCCTCACATCTGGCTCCTCAACAAGCCGGAGAAACCAACGCCCCCGTGGTGCGCCCGCGCCAAAGCCGACCGGGGCGCCCAACTCTGGACGACGCGCCAGCCCTGCGCAAGGTTTCAAACGCGCAGATCGGCTACTTCCAGATTGAGTGGCGCGAGAACGGGCGCAGGCTCACCCGGTCGCTTGGACACCGCGAATGGGTGAGAGCGAAGCGGCAAGCGGACGAATTCGCCGCCGGGTTCGCCGCCCCGGACCTGAACGGCAAGGCGGAAGCCGAGCCCGAGCCGCTCACGCCGGGCACGCTTTTGGACATCTACGATGAGGAGGCGACGCCCACCAAGGGCGGAGCGGATCCCGCTGGAACGGGCGGCATGCGGCCCGTGTCACTACAGGGAGCTACCATCTCAGATTGGCCCGGCTAGGATCGAACCCAATGAGCGCAGCAAGTGATGCCATACTTGCAACCTACCTGTTGGTCACAGCGGTCGCCTCGCCCGTGGTGGCACAGCAACCGGACGCCCGACGGGGAGATGGTCCGACTGCTTCGCAGGCCTACCTGGACGAGACCGCCCGGTACCTGATGGAAGGCGCGCGGGGGGCGCGCGACTCCGCTCTGTCGGACATCGAGGCCTATACGGCGGTGGTCAGCGAGCGCTGGTCCGCCGAAGCGGCGGTGCTCGTGCGCGACCGGCCCATCGTCCGGTTCGAATCGACGACCCGCGTCCGTTGGTCGAAGGATGGACCGACCGTCCTGCGGGTGCTGGGGTCCCGGATGGAGATCGGCGGGCAGCGCTTCAAGCCCCGCCGTCCCGAGGGGACGGGGGCACGCTTCGCCAGTGATCCACTTCACGATCCCTTCAGTCTCTTCCTCCCGTCGATGTTCGGTTCCGACTACCGTGAGTCTTGGTTTGTCCCGTCGGTGACCCCTCTGGACGACGACGACGATCGCTTCTACCAGTTCCGTTCCGGAGACACCATTTCCGTCCTCCTCGCGGACGGTGAGTCGGTCCAGGCGGTGAGCGTCACCGCCAGCCCGCGCTTCCTTGACCTCGGATTGGTCTTCGCGGTGCTCTGGATCGATCCGGATACATTCGGCGTAGTCCGCACGATCTATCGTCCCGCCAAGGCTATCGAATCGGAGGTGAGCTTTCGCTTCGGAGGCGACTGGGACGCGGGCATTGGATTAGTGGTCGAGGGCAAACCGCTGGCCGACCGGGAAGCGCCGTCACCACTACCTCCTTCTCTGCTCGAACGCGTCTTGAACTACGGGTACGCCGCCCTGGTTCCCCGGCTGGAACTCGGCATGCCGGCAGCGGTCGTCGATTACACCCTCTGGAATTCCCGCTACTGGCTCCCTCGCAGAGCCAGCTTCGCGGCCTACGGCGTCGGCGGAGACGAGATGGACGCCGAGTACTCGGAGACTCTGGTCACGGCGCAGGCGCGCCAAGACTGGGATTGCGAGATAGAAGAGATCTCGACCGCCGACGGGCACCCGGCCACGACGGTGACGATAGAAGAGCTGGTTCGATCCTGGCGCGAGCCTGGAGACACCGTAGAAGTCAAGGACGGATCCGAGCCCGACTCCGGCACGGTAGTGATCGTGCCGCGAGACTGGCGAGCGCTCGCAGCCTCCGACCTACTCCCGCCGTCGATCTGGGAGGAACGGGAAAGCGGAATCTACGCGGGCGAGCTTCAGGATGCGGCGGAAACCCTCGACCCCATCGGCGTCGCCCGCTTCCCCGGCGGTCCGGCAGACGCGGAGGTCGACCGTGGAGCCAGCTCCTGGTCGTTCGACCCGCCGGTACTGTCCCCGGCTCTCCTCCGATACAATCCCGTGGAAGGCCTCTCGGTGGGCACCCGTCTCCTCCGTGATCACTCATGGGGAAGGAGCGCGCTTACGGTGCGCACGGCGACGCGGCGCACCGAGCCCAGCGTCGACCTCTCGGTGGAGCGCGGCAGAACCGGCCCTCGACTACGTTTCTCGCTGTACCGCATCCTCCGCGCAACCGGCGGCAGAGTGGCCGGGCGGCGCCCGGAACGCCTCGAATTGGCCGCCGACTCGTCGTGGTACTACCAGGCGCAGGGAGCGGCCGTTCAGCTTCTGCCCGCAAGGAGCGAGCGACTCTGGACATCGCTGCGCGTTTTTTCCGAGACCACCACGACGTTGTATGGTGACACGCGAAGGCGCACGGGAGCCGATGTTTACGTGAAGCCGTGGTGGGGCGGCTTCACCGGACGCAGGGTGAACGGCGGCGCCGATTTCTCGCTGCAGGGCGTGATGGGCGACTATCCCAGCGTTCGCCTTTCCGTCACGGGGATGCTGGTCCTACCGCTGTCCACCGGCTGGTCGACGGCGGTGGAAGTGGGTGGCGCTCACATCTGGGGAGACCCGGCACCGGAGGAGATCTGGCGTCTCGGAGGTTCGGGTGACTGGCTGCGGGGCTATCCGCGCGTCGTGCTGCGCGGGCCCAAAGTGTGGCGAAGCCGGGTTGAGTTCCAGCGCAGAGTCAGCCTGGCCGCCGTTTCGGCCTTCCACGACTGGGCGTCGGTGGATGGCAGCAGCCTGCAGTCGTTTGGGATCGGAATCTCCCTGCTGAACGGATTCCTTCGCGCAGATCTGGCGCGCCCTGTGTCGCCTTGGTACGAGCAGGGAGTCCGGGTTCCCGGGAAGCCGCGCGTCGGCGTTGACTGGGCACATCACCCCGAATGGAAATGGCACCTGCGCGTGCTGGCGCCGTTCTGAGGAGAGTTTATGTCCAGTTATCTTTTGTTTTCGCCGCTTCCAGCGTGCCGTCCCGGGCCCTCGCGACCGAGTCCGTATGGCTGAATGATCAGCCAATGGCGTGGCAGAGCGGTGCATCGCGCTATAACGAACGCGCGTGCAAATGCTCTTCGATTTCGCGCAGATCGATTCCTTGCGCGAAGGGCGTGGGTCTGGCATGAATGGCGGGCGCTGTCCCCGGTGTAGAGCACGCGTCCCGGCCCGCGCCGGTAGCGACCGGCTGGCGGAGGTGGCTTGTCTCCGCGAAGTTTCGAGCGCGCAGATCGTGCAGTCCATCTTCGAGGAGGAATCGAACGATGGCACGCACGAAACGAAGCCGCCGGAGCTACGGCGCCGGCGAATGGGGCCGGAACCGGGTGAGGGTGTTCCCGGATCCCAAGACCGGCCTCTACCAGATCGAGTGGCGCGAGAACGGTCGAAGGCTCACCCGGTCGCTGAAACACCGTGACTGGAGGCGCGCTAAGAGGCAGGCCGATGAGGCCGCCGCAGGCTTCGCGGTCCATGAGCCCAACGGCAAGCCCGAGGCCGAGCCCGGGCCGCTCACGCTGGGCACGCTTTTTGACATTTACGGTGACGAGGTGACGCCCACCAAGGCGGAGCGGGTCCAGCGTCGGGACAGGGTCGCGACGGGGATGTTCCTCGACTTCCTCGGGCGGGACCGAAGGCCCGAGACGCTCTCGCAGCGTGACTGGGACCGCTTCATCCGGGCGCGCCGGGCGGGCCTTGTCGGACCGAGCGGCAATCCGGTGGGCAACCGAACCGTCGAATGGGACCTAACGTTCCTGATGGCGGTGCTGAATTGGGCGGCGAGGTCGAAGGACGAGCAGGGCCGCCCGCTTCTCGACTCCAACCCGCTGAAGGGCCTCAAGAAGCCGAGGGAGAAGAACCCCACCCGGGTCGTTCTCACGGAAGAGGAATACCAGGCGCTTCTCGGAGTGTCCGAAGAGGTCGATTGGCGATTCCACGTCGCCCTCGTGCTCGCGCACGAGACCGGGCACCGCATCGGGGCCATCCGCAAGCTCAGGTGGTCTGACATCGACTTCGAAGGCGGGATGGTGAGGTGGAGGGCGCAGCACGAGAAGACGGGTTATGAACACACCACGCCGCTGACCGACGAGGCAATTGCAGTGTTGGAGGAGGCGTGGAGGATGAGCGGCGGAAGCGGAAGCGGTCCGCTGCTGCCTGTGCCGGGTCACCCCTCGCAGTGTCCCGGTCGCGACCTGGCGCTGAGATGGTGGTATCGGGCCGAGACCCTCGCGGGCCTCGAACCGAAGCGTGGCCGGGGCTGGCACTCGCTGCGGCGAAAGTTTGCCAGCGACCTGATGGACCAGCCCCTCAAGGTGCTCTGCGAGCTTGGCGGGTGGAAGAATCCGCAGACGGTGCTGATCTGCTATCAGCACGCGAACACGGGACAACTCAGGAAGGCTCTGGACGCCCGCCGGAGGGCTCGCACCTGAGATCCCAATTGGCGGGAATCAATCGGCGGGAATCGGACCCGAGAGACTCCCAAGTCCCACGCGCACAACAAGATGCGTATTCAACAGCGCATGTGGAAGAAGTTGTCGCGCGATGCCGAGCTGACGGCCGAGCAGGCCCGGCGCCGCGGTCGCACCTTTTCGGTCTTCGTGGACGGCGACGGGATGTACGTGGTGAAGGGCCGGCTCGAGCCGGAGGTCGGGGCGATGCTGATGCGGGCGGTGGAGGCGGCGTCCGATGCGCTGTTCCGGTCCGAGGGCGTTGCCCGAGACGGGGCGCGAAGTGAAAAGGGTGTCAGTCGCGATGCCGGCGATGCGCGCCCGGAGCCGAAGCAGCGCCGGGCGGATGCGGTGGGGCTCTTGGCGGAGCGGGCGCTGGCCGCCGGGTTCGGAGGTGGCGAGCGCCGTGAATCGGATGGCGATGGGAATACGATGGGTCGCGACCTCGATGAACTCGATGGTGCTCAGACCACCGAGTCCAATGCAGCCCTGCGGGGAGCGCCCGTGGGAACGCCGGGACCCAAAGCGGAGAATGCGGCGAACACGTCAGCCCGCGTCGGGTCCGGCACTCGGGTCGAGCGCTACCAGGTCATGGTTCATTGCGACGCCGCGACGCTCGCGGCCGAAGGCGAGCCGGGGCGCTCGGACCTGGACGGGATTCGCGTTTCCGCGGAAACGTCCCGGCGCATGGCGTGCGACGCGGCGGTGGTCGCGATGGTCCACGCGAAGGACGGCTCGATGCTGAGCGTGGGGCGGCGGACGCGCACCATTCCGCCACATATCCGGCGGGCGCTGGACGAGCGCGACCGGGGATGCCGCTTCCCCGGGTGTGGCTGCCAGTTCACCGAGGCCCATCACGTGAAGCACTGGGCCGACGGGGGCGAAACGAGCCTCCGGAACACGCTGCTGCTCTGTCGGCGGCATCATCGAGCCGTTCACGAGGGGCGGGTCAAGGTTTCCGTGAACGGTGACGGGACGGTGCTGTTCTTCACGCCGAGGGGGAGGATGCTCGTGGACGCGCCGAGCAGGCCGGCACCGCGGACCGCACACCTGCCGCCGGTCCCATCGGTTCATCCGGGCGCCCCGGCGCAAGGCAATGGCATCATGCTCTCCAATGGAGCCGCACTCTACCCCGATTCGCGGATCCCATGGGGGATCGAGGCCGCTGCCCGGGAGGCCATGGAGGATTCTCTTGATAGTTGACCTGGAGACGGACGCCGATTGCCGACACCGGCCAATCATCGGTATCCGAATCGGCACGAGGCTCAGCTAGCCGGGCTCGTCTCCACGGTGAAGTCCGTAGTCCTTCCCTGCTGAGCCTGCCGTTACATAGCCGTCGACCACGTCTTCGTGGACACGCTCGCGGGAACGCCGCCGCGGGTCGCCGAGACCGCCGCCGCCGGGCGTTTCCAGTACGATGCGGTGTCCCGGCGGCACTACTTCACGGCCCTTGGCGCGGAGCATCCCCAGGTTGGGCACATGGACCCGTCCCAGCGCGCCGTCGCGGCCGCCCGCGCGTCCCCGGGCAGGGTTGCGGACTCGTTCGAACATCTTGGAGATGGCGAAGGGTTCGCCGGAGGCATGGGATATCTCCATGACCTGGCCCAGGCCGCCACGGAACTCGCCGGGGCCGCCGGAATCGGGGATGTATTCCTTCCTCCAGAAGATGAGCGGCGCGACAGTCTCGGTGATTTCGACGGGCGTGCTGCGGACGCCGGAGGGGAAGGCGGTGGCCGAGAGCCCGTCCTTGCCCGGGCGCGCGCCGGTGCCCCCGGTGTGGAACGGATTCACCACGAAGGGCTCCGCGCGGTACGGGTAGGAGCCGGTCAGGCCTGGACCACCGAGCAGCACCGGGTTCCAGAGGCATGAGGCGCCTTCGGCAGGTACGGATCCCGGTTCCAGGGCCTGCTCCAGGCACCCCAGCACCACGTCGGGCAGCATCTGGCCGATGGCGTGGCGGGCGGCGACGGCGGCAGGCGCAGGAGCGTTCAGGATCGACCCGCTCGGGGCACCCACCGAGATCGCGCTGAGGGACCCCGCATTGTTGGGAACGTCGGAGCCCACGACGCAGCGAACGCCAAAGGACGCGTATGCTCGCGTATAGGTCAGGGGCACGTTGATGCCGCGTGGGGACATGGGCGAGGTGCCGTCGAAGTCGATGCGGATGCCGTCGCGGGAGACGGTGAGGGCGCAGACGAGGTCGAGGTCGTGGTCGTAGCCGTCGATGCGCATGCGGCTGCGATAGGTGCCCGGACGCAGGACGCGGATGCGCGCCAGCATGGCGCGACGGGACGCCGAGACGATCATCTCCGCCAGCGGATCCAGCGAGTCGAGTCCGAATTCGGCCATCATCGCCGCCAGACGTTCGCAACCGGTGCGGTTGCAGGCGGCGAGGGAGTAGAGGTCGCCCTGAGCCACGTCGGGGTCCCGCACGTTGGCGCGGACGAGGCGAATAAGGGTGCCGTCCACGCGGCCGGCGCGCATCAGGTAGCCGATGGGAATGCGCACGCCTTCCTCGAAAACCTGGTTGGCGTCGGCGCCGAAGCCGCGGCCGCCCACGTCGGCGATGTGGCTGGTTGCGGCGAAGAGGGCCACCGGGCGTCCTGACACGAAGGCCGGGGTTACGACGGTGAAGTCGTTGAGGTGGCCCGTGCCCTCCCATGGGTCGTTGGTGATGAGGACGTCGCCGTCGAGGAGGGTCTGAACGGGATGATCGCGCAAGAAAAAGCCAACCGATTCCGCCATCGCGTTGACGTGTCCGGGGGTGCCGGTGACGGCCTGGGCGAGCATTCGCCCGGACAGGTCGAATACACCTGCGGAGAGATCGCCCGCCTCCCGGACCGGTGTGGAAAAGGCCGTGCGCACCAAGGTGCGGGCCTGCTCTTCCACAACCGAGAGCAGGCGGCTCCATATGATCTGGTCCTGAAGGAGCGAGAGGGCGGTGCGGTCGGATGCGAGTGCGGGACGGTCAGGTTCCCGTGCAGGATCGATGGATTCGGGCGCGGGAGTCGCGGATTCGGACGCGGGAGCCGTGGAGGTGCACGCGGGGCGGTCGGATGCGGGATTGGGAATTGCCGCGGCTGGATGGCCGCTTCTGCGCACCAGCAGGTGGCCGCCGGGGAGCACCACCGCCCCCCAACCCCGTGGCACAACCGTGGTGGTCTGGGTCTCCACCACCAGGGCCGGTCCCTCGACCCGCATGCCCTCCGCGAGCCGGCGGCGGAGGTAAACGGCAGCCGCGACCGGCCCGCCTGCCACCCCGTCGACCATTTCGGCCTGGCGGACGGGTGGGGGTGTGGCGGGGATGAGCGGGCCACCGGACTGACTCTCCTCGGGCGAGCCTCCGGACGGGTTTGCCTCGGCCGGACCTCCAGACGGACTTCTCTCGGGTGGGCCGCCAGACAGGTGCGGCTCGCGGGGACGGCTTCCAGCGCCCGCGTCCCAACCGGTTAGCGAAGTCGGCCCGGATGGCGAGCAATCGGGTTCCCGTATTCGCATCCCGTCGCCCGCGACCGATCCGGCGGAGGCTGTTTCCGTAGCCGATCCCACCCGTCCCCGCACTCCCTCCGCAGTCACCACCAGCGTCCAGCTCAGCACCTCCACGTCCAGCCCCGGAATGACGCGGTCGTACACGGCGCGGTACGCCTCGTCGAACGCTCCCCGCAACGCTGCCACCGAACCGGTGCCCGCCACCACCTCCGCCGGTACCTCCACCCCGATCTCGTGGCCCTGGCCCACATACCGCATGTAGGCGCGCACCTGTTCGCTGGTCGGCGACCCTGGGGCACCGCTGGCCACCACGGCGGTCGCCTCGGCCCGCATTTCCGCGATGACCTCGCCAACCACCGCTGCATCGAACGCCGACAGGCGCATGTAGCGGCTGCGCACCACCTCGTAGGAAATCGGCGCCAGCAGGAACCCGACCGCCGACCCCACCCCCGCGTTGGCGGGGACCAGGAAGCGGTCCAGCGCGAGCTTGTCCGCCAGGCGGGCGGCGTGGATGGGGGCCGAGCCGCCGAACGCCACCAGGGTTCGGCCAGCCAGACCCTTTCCCCACTCGATCGCGTGCGTGCGCGCCGCGTTGGACATGTTCTCGTCCACCATCTCGCCGATCCCGAGCGCGGCGTCCGTCTCATCCAGCCCGAGTTTCGCCCCCGGCCCGTTGCGAACGGCCGCCGCCGCCCGGCCGCGGTCCAGCGGGATCTCTCCTCCCGCGAAGAAGCCCGGGTCGATGCGTCCCAGCACCACGTCGGCGTCGGTGACGGTGGGGTCGGTCCCGCCCCGGCAGTAGGCCACCGGGCCCGGTTCTGCCCCGGCGCTGGCCGGTCCCACCTGGATGCGGCCGAGGTCGTCCACCGTCGCGATAGACCCGCCCCCGGCCCCGATCTCGACCATCTCGATCACCGGAATGCGTACCGGCAGCCCGCTCCCCTTGCGGAAGCGGTAGCTGCGGGCCACTTCGAAGGCGCGCGACTGCAGGGGCCGTCCTCCGTCGATCACGCACAGCTTCGCGGTCGTGCCCCCCATGTCGAACGAGAGCACGTCGCCCAGCTCCAACCGCCGCGCGAGGTGGCTTGCCAGAATCGCACCCCCCGCGGGACCGGATTCCACCAGCCGCACGGGCGCCGCCATGGCGGTTTCGAGCGTCGTGAGCCCGCCTCCGGAGGTCATGAGCAGGAAGGGACAGTCGAGCCCCGAGGCCACGAGCGACTCCGCCAGCCCCTTCAGGTAGCTCGACATCAGCGGCTGGACATAGGCGTTGGCGCACGCGGTCGAAAGGCGTTCGTACTCGCGCACCTCCGGGCAGACATCCGAGGCCAGTGTCACCGCAAGCTCCGGGCGCTCATCCGCTAGAATCGCGCCGATGCGCCGTTCATGGTTCGGGTTGGCGTACCCGTGAATGAGCCCGACAGCGACTGACTCGACCCCGTGCTCATCGAGAATCGGCAGCAGCGCGCGCACCGAATCCTCGTCGAGCGGCACCAGCACGCGCCCGTGCCGGTCCACGCGCTCGGTGACGGGCAGACGCAGGCGGCGCTGCACCAGGGGCTCCGGCCGGTCGATGCCAATGTCGTACTGCTCGAAGCGGTTCTCGCGCGCCATCTCCAGGGCGTCGCGATGTCCCGATGTGACGATCAGGGCCGTACGCGCCCCTCTTCGCTCGATGATCGCGTTGGTGGCCAGCGTGGTCCCGTGGATGACCAGCCGCACCTCCGAGGGCGCCACGCCCGCGATCTCCAGCACCTTGTGGACTCCGGACAGGACCCCCTGTTCGGGGGCCGCGGGCGTGGTGAGCACCTTGGTGGTGACCGGGGGCCCGCCGGCCTCCAGGGCCACATCGGTAAAGGTGCCTCCGATGTCGATGGCGAGGCGCACGCCGGGCGAGCCAGAACGATCAGGCATCGCGCCGTCCCCCGCCTTCATCGATCCGCCCGCGGACGCGTTTCACCTGAAAGCCGCGGCCCTGCGCTCCGCCGCGGCGCCACTCTGCCCCGCGGGAACCTTCAGCCATCGCCGCGCAGCGGAACCGTGTAGTTCAGCGCCAGCCGGCCACCGTCCGGGTAGATGGTCTCACCGGTGAGGTAGGACGCGTAGTCGCTGGCCAGGAAGACCGCCACGCTCGCCACCTCTTCGGGTTCCCCGACCCGCCCCATCGGCGTGCGCGACAGGATCGTGCGCCGGGCCTCCTCGTCCGCCATCACCTCGTCCAGCATCCTCGTGGCAATGGAGCCCGGCCCGATGGCGTTGACCCGTATGTCGTGCGGCGCGAGCGCCATCGCCATCACCTTGGTGAGCTGCGCCACGCCGCCCTTGGAGACCGCGTACGCGAGTTGGTTCGGGATGGTCACCACCGCGTTCGTGGAAGACATGTTGACGATCGCGCCCCTGATGCCCCGCTCGACCATGTGGCGGGCCGCGAGCCGCGACATCAGCCAGGTCCCCCGAAGGTTCACCGAGAGCACGCGATCGAAGTCCTCCACGGTGCCGTCCAGAATCGACCCCGGGACGATAATGCCGGCGTTGTTAAGGAGGATGTCGCAGTCCCCGAAACGCTCGGTGCAGGCGTCGAGCAATCCGGCGCAATCCTCCTCCAGGCTCACGTCCGCCCGAATCGCCACGGCAGACGCCCGCGTCTCGTCGCGAATGCGGCGCGCGGTTTCGGCACAGTCTGCCTCCAGCACGTCTCCGAGCACCACGCTCGCCCCGTGGCGCGCAAACGCCAGCGCGCACGCGGCCCCGATGCCCCTCGCCGCGCCCGTTACGATTGCATTCCTGCCCTCGAGTGAGATCACTTCGCCGGCTCCTCTGAAGGTGCGCGTCCGATCGGCGCCACCGGCGTTGCCGCGCCGTGGCCCGCCCCAAGCTCACATCTTTCGCGGCTTGAGGCGAGAGACGGCATTCTGGGAACCGCGGATGGAAAGCCGGAGCGCTCGGCGAACCGCTGATGAAGAGGCCGGGGCGCTCGCCAAACCGCTGATGGAAGCCCCGCGTACGGATCCATCGCCGGAAGGGAGGGTAGCAGGAGCCGATATGTTGATTTTTCAGCAGTCATGCCCTATGGTGTCCCGACCACGGGTCCACTCCGGGACCGATCCTTCCATCGGACCGCCCGCCCCACGCGGCCAACCCACGGAGCCGGTATCCGAGGAACCAGCTGTCCCGCATCAGAGGAAACCACCCAGCCGGAGCACGAGACAGGTGAGCGACCTTCCCCCGCTGAGCAGGCGAGAACGTCAGGTGGTGGACATCCTCTACGAGTCGGGCGGCGCGACCGCCGTCCAGATCCGGGAGCGCATGGCAGACCCGCCGACGGACTCGGCCGTGCGCTCGATCCTGCGCATCCTGATCAACAAGGGGCATCTGACCCGGGAGCTGGACGGTCCCCGCTACGTCTATGCTCCGACGACGCCGGTCCCGCGCGCGAGCCGCTCGGCCATGCGTCGCGTCCTGTCAACGTTCTTCGGCGGTTCCGTCGAGGGCGCGGTCGCCACGCTCCTGAAGCTCAGGGAAGGCGATCTGACCTCGGCCGAACGCGAGCGCATCAAGGCGATGATCGATGAAGCCGCGGAGGAGGGACGGTGAGCGGGTTGGACGCCGCCGCCGGTGTGGCGGGGCTGGTTGCAAAGGCCACGCTGATGCTATGCCTGGCGCTGGCTCTGGCATGGCTCGCACGGCGGGGATCGGCGAGAACCCTGCACCTGCTCTGGACGACTACATTCGTGCTTCTGCTGGCATTGCCGGTGCTGAGCCTGCTGGGCCCGTCGTGGTCGGTACCCATCCTGCCGGCCCGGGACGTTGCCGCCGAGGGTGCGTCCCTCGAGGGGTCGGGGGACGGAGCCACGGCCGCGGAAGCCCGGCGAGAGATGGCCGGGCCAGCCGTTTCGTCCGGGCCGTCGCGACGGGTCGCCGGCGCCAGGACTTCATCGGCGTTCCCGACGGTCGAATCGAGCCGGCCACGGCCGCGGGCAGGCTATGCACCCGCCCCGCTGACCCCCTCCGGCGTCGCATTCCTGATCTGGGCTCTGGGCTGTGGTGCGGCGCTGACTTCGCTGGCGGTCGGGAGCCTCCGCTTCCGGAAGCTGGTCCGCGAAGCGGCGCCCGTGCGAGACCTGGTGTGGAGGCAACAGGCCGACGCCATTCGGCGACGCCTGCGGGTGCGGAGCCAGGTTCAGATCCTGATGAGCCCGAAGGTGCCCACGCCGATGGCAGGTGGTCCATGGAGGCCGGTGATCCTGCTGCCGTCCGACGCGGAAGGCTGGTCGCCGGAGCGGCGTGCAGTGGTGCTGGCCCACGAACTGGTCCACGTCCGACGCCGGGACGCGCTCCGTCAGGTCGTCGGCCGCGCCGTCGTGGCTCTCTACTGGTTCCACCCCCTCAGCTGGCCGGCGTGGCGGGCTGCGACCATCGCAGCCGAGCGATCGTGCGACGAGGAGGTGCTGGAGCTCGGCACGCGTCCCTCGGAATACGCCCGACACCTGTTCTCGCTCGCGTCCGGGACGGCGGGCGGTCGCGCCTTGCTGGCCCTCCCCATGGTGCAGCGCTCGCAATTGGAGAACCGAATCATGTCCATCCTCAAGCGACATCGCCCCCGCTATTCGCTCGCCCGCACCATCGCCGCACTGACGGGAATCGGCGTGGCCGGCACGCTCATCGCCTGCGCCAATCCAGTCCCCAGGGATCCGGCCGCGCTGGCCGCTCCCCTGGATCAGGCGATAGTCGCAGGCGAGGGGCAGGCGCAGGGCCGCGTGATCTCTGATCCCTCACCAGAGCTGACGACGGCAGCGAGTCCTGTGCCGGAGGCAGCGTCTTCGGCAAACGCGGAAAGGCCGCCGATGGCCACTACGTCCGCGATCTCGGAACCGATGCCAGCCGCAACTGACGTCTCGGCGGCCCCGTCCGAGCCGCCTTCGGAGCCGGACGCAACGCCCGTCAGGCCCGAGGCTGCACAAGACGCCAGCCGGCAGGCGTCCGAGTGCAACCCCGGAAACGGGGTCGGCGTCATGCGGCGGGCCGGCGAATGGACCCTGCAACGCCGGGTGGACGGCATGCGCCTGTGCATGCGCCGCCACGGCAACGTCGAGATGGCGCCGGATGCCACCTCCATCCAGAGCATGGATGATGACGGTTGGCTGGTGCTCGAGTCGCAGGTGGAGCGATTGCACCGACTGGTGATCACTCCCGGGCCCGGCGGCCTGGAGTACGACTGGAGCATCGATGGTCGCCCCGAGGCCTTTGACGACGAGGCCGAGGCATGGCGCGACCTGATGCTGACGGTGATGGACGGTTACCTGGATGTGCAGGGAATCCGCGGCGAGGAAGCCAGCCTGCGCGGACAAATCGCCGTGCACAGAGGACATGTCTCCACCCTGCGCGGGAGAATCTCGATCCACCGGGGGCATGTCTCCACGCTTCGCGGACAAACCGCGACCCATCGGGGGCATGTCGCCGCCCTGCACGGACAAGCCGCCGCCCATCGAGGGCACATCGCCAGCTTGCGCGGGCGTATGTATATGCCAGGGGCTGAGGTAGCCAGGGTGATGAGCCGGGTGTCCGCGCAAGTGGAACTCATCGCCAATCAGCACGCGATGACGACGCTCGCCGGAGCCGACATGGCGGAGGCAGTGCGGGCGGCAGTGCAGGCGACGGCCGAGGCCCTGGAGAGGCCCGAGGTGCGGGAGGCGATGGCCGAAATGCAGGAAACGATGACCGACATGACGGAATTGTCGGAAACCCTCTCCGCGGCGGCCGATGACTGGACGACCCTGGCGGACGATCTGCAGCAGATCGAACGCAATCTGGCCGCCCGGCGAGCCGAAATCGAGCGGGAAGCGGCCGCCCTTGAGCGCGAGGCAATGCAGGAGATCGAAGAGGAGATCGAGGAGTACGATCTCGCGGGGAGGATAACCGCCATCGAGACACGGATCGCCGAATACGACCTCGATGACAAGATTGCGGTAATCCAGGCTCAGATCGAGGAATACGACCTCGACGGCAAGATTGCGGAGATCGAGGCGCAGATCGAGGAGTACGACCTCGACGGCAGGATCCGCGAAATCGAGGCGCAGATCGAGGAACTCGACGCCGACCGCCGCGCCGACGAAATCGAGCGCTCGATCCAGGACGAGATCGCCGCCCTGCGCTCCCTGATCGGATAGCTCGACACTACTCCACTACATCCAGCCGCCGAGTCCCGGCCGCCTCTCGCGTCATCCGGATTGTCGGCGCGGTCCCTGTTCCGAGCACCTGCGTGTTCGGATGTCGGCTTCCGCGCGCGGCAGATCATCCGGCCTTGATCACCGTCGTTTTGTCGCCATATTCGCCGTGATTGACGCAATTCTTGTGACGAAGCGGTCAGCACAGGCGTGGGCGGACGCTCCTTCGAGGGGATGTCCGCGGCTGAATCGCGGGAAGAGGACGGATGCCGAATACACGGGACCTGGCAGTGCTCTGGGTGATGCTCATGAGTACGGCGGGCTGCCGCGACGCCGTGGCTCCATCGGATGAACCCGGGCCGATCACAATCGCGGCGACCGTCTCCGAAACCGGGATTCGCACCCGTTCCGCCGGCGAGATGGGAAGGGGCTACCGGCTTGCGGTGGAGATGCTGAATGAGATGGGCGGCGTGGGCGGCCGACAGATCCGCCTGGTGACCCTGGACGACGCGAGCGATCCCGCGACCGCTGCCCGCCTGTACGAGGCGTTCACCGCCGCCGACAGCATCGACGCGCTGCTGGGTCCCTTCGGTTCCCCGATCACCGAGGCGGTGCTGGCCGTGACAGAGGCGGCGGGCTGGCCGCTCATCGCGCCGCTGGCGTCGGCCCCGGGAATCTGGAGCGAGCGCGACCGCCGATGGAGCGTGCAGATGCTCGATCCGGGGCCAATGCGATTCCGCGGCATGGTCGAGCTGGCTGCGCGCAGCGGCGCCCGCACCGTGGCACTCGTCTACGAAGAGAGCACCTTCCCCGTCTCCCTGGCCGAGGGCATTCGGGCGGCCGCGAGCTCACACGCCCTCACGATCGTGCTGGACCGGTCATACCCGGTCGGCGGGGCAGATCATGCGGGCCTCGCAGCGGCGGCCCGCGACGCAAGCGGCGATCTCTTCGTCGGCGGGGGCTACTACGACGATGCCGTCGGCTTCACGGAGGCGATGGCAGCGACCGGGTACACACCATTCACGGCCAGCCTCTCCCTGGGCCCTGCAGATCCCCGGTTCGTGGAGGACGTTGGCGCCCTCGCGCGCTGCATTGCCGGTCCCACGACGTGGACCCCCGCGGTCCGCACGTCCGGCTTCATCGCCGACAGCGAGACCTTCGTTCGGCGCTACCAGCAGGCGCACGAATCGTTGCCCGGCTATCACGCGGCCGGCGGTTTCGGAGCAGTGGAGCTTCTGGCCGAAGCCGTCGAGGCCACGCTGACCGCGGCGGGGGAGATCGATCACGCAGCCGTTCGGGACTACCTGTTCTCGGCGTCTACGGAAACGGTGCTGGGCCCATACGCGGTTTACTCGCCAGGAACCGAACAAGCCGGAGGACAGCGCGCCCTGGCGACCCTGCAGGTCCAGTGGCAGGACGATGGCTCCGGCAGTCTGGTCCAGCGCATCATCCATCCGGAGTCGGCAGCGGAAGCCGAACCGTGCTTCCTCAGGTAACCCTTGACCCCCTTTCCTCCGTACACGTCCTTATCGTGATGCCGGCATCCGGCAGTTGATGCTCGCCAACCAAACAAGGACGGCCCCTCCATGATGCGGATTCTCAGGTACGTCTTGCGCCTCGTCCTGGACTGGCTGCGCAACAAGATCTAGCTCGCGCGCGAGTCGGAGACCCAACCCATGCCCTTCCTCCCCGACAACTGGCTCAGCCTGGTCGCCGGTCTCGTGATCCTCGTCGCCGCGGCGTGGATCGTCGACTGGGTGACCACCCGAATCGTCCACGGCGCGATCCGGCGGGTCGCGGCCCGCACTCGTTCCTCGTGGGACGACCGCGTCATCGAGCGCAAGGTCTTCGCGCGCCTCTCCCACATCGTGCCCGCCGCCATCGTCTACTACGGCATCGGGCCGGTGCTGGGCGTGACCCCGATCGAGGCCGCCGCCGGGACCGAGTCCGCCGGGCTCATTCTGGCCTGGACGTTCGCGCGCCGTCTTTCGGCGGCCGTCATCGTGATGGCCGCGGCCGCGGCGTTCAGCGCCTTTCTCGACGCGGTCAACGACATCTACGTGGAGGCCTTCGAGCAGTCTCGCTCGCGTCCGATCAAGGGCTACCTCCAGGGCGTGAGCCTGCTGGCCTACCTGGGCGCGGGCGTCGTCGCCATCGCGATCCTGGCGAACCAGAGCCCCCTGGTCTTCCTCTCCGGAATCGGCGCGCTCACCGCCGTCCTCATGCTCATCTTCCGCGACACCATCCTGTCGCTGGTGGCGAGCATCCAGATCATGTCCAACGACATGATCCGCATCGGCGACTGGGTGTCGATGCCGCAGGCCAACACCGACGGGGACGTCATCGAGATCGCGCTGCACACGGTCAAGATCCAGAACTGGGACAAGACCATCTCCACCATCCCCACCCACAAGTTCATCAGCGAGTCCTTCAAGAACTGGCGCGGGATGACGGAATCCGGGGGACGGCGCATCAAGCGGTCGCTGCGCGTTGACATGAACTCGGTGCGCTTCCTGAGCGACGACGAAATCGAGCGGCTGTCGCGCTACGAGACGCTGCAGGACTACATGGCCGAGGCGCGGCGCAAGATCGAGAGCTACAACGCCGCCAAGGCCACGGGCGAGCCCGGCATCATCCCGGAGATCCGGCGGCTGACCAACCTCGGAACGTTCCGCTTCTACGTCCTCAACTACCTGAAGGCCAACCCCCGCGTCAGTCAGGAGATGACGGTGCTGGCGCGGCAGCTCGAGCCCGGACCGAAGGGCGTGCCCATCGAGATCTACTGCTTCTCGAGCGACACCGCGTGGGCGAACTACGAGGGGCTCCAGGCCGACCTCTTCGATCATCTGATCGCGATTCTGCCGGAGTTCGGGCTGAGGGCGTTCCAGGAACCCAGCGGGTCGGACTTCGCGGAGGCAATCGCGGATCGCGCGTGACGTGCGCTCGATCGCGTTACCTTTCATCTTGGGGATGACGGGGATGGGGACGGCGGGGCAACCAGGAACCGGCGGGGCCCGAGGCGCCGCACCACGGAGAAGATCGACAACATGGTGAACACCGTTGAATTGCTCGGCGACCTGCAGCGCCTGAGAGAGCAGGGCTACCTGTCGGATGCCCTCCTGCGTCACGCGGTTCGGGGACTTTCCCGGACCGACAACTTCGACTGGGTCGGCGTCTATCTGCTGGGCGAGGACGAGGATGAACTCTGGCTCCACAACTACATCGGGGCCAGCACCGAACACGCGAAGATTCCCGTGGGCACGGGCGTGTGCGGCACCGCCGTGGCGACCGGCAAGAACCAGAACGTGCCCGACGTGGGCGCGGTCGACAACTACCTCTCGTGCAATCCCAGCGTGAAATCCGAGCTCGTGGTCCTGATCCGGGCGGGCAAGGAGATCTTCGGGCAGATCGACATCGACAGCCGTACGCCAGCGGCATTCAGCGACGACATCGAGCTGGCCGTGCAGATGATTGCCGACAAGCTCGCCGAGCAGTTCGTGCACGAGCGACGCTAGCGGACAGCGACCATCGAGCTGTCCCGGGCATGACCGTGGGCGGGACCGATCCGCGCGCGCCATGACCCGCCCTCGCGTCTTCACGGCAGCCAACCCGGGGCCGTTCACCCTCGACGGGACCCGGACGTACATCGTCGGGCGCGAAGAGGCGGCGGTCATCGATCCCGGCCCTGACGATCCCGGCCACCTGCGTGCGCTCCGGGCCGCCGTGGCGGGTGCGCGCCGAGTCGCCGTGCTGGTAACCCACGACCATGCCGACCACTCCGGCTGCGCCCGCGCCCTGGCGGACGCGCTGGGAGCCCCATTGCTCGGGCCGTGCCGGGGCGCGGATGGCCCGCTCGGCGACGGTGCCGCGGTCGAGACCGACCAGGGTGAGTTGCTCGCCGTGGACACGCCGGGGCACTGCGCCGAGCACCTGTGTTTCCATTGGCCGCGCGCGCGGGCGCTGTTCGCGGGCGACCTGATGCTCGGCGAGGGCAGCACAACCTGGGTGGGGGAGTATCCGGGGTGCGTGCGCGACTACCTGCGGTCGCTGGAGCGGATCGAGGCTCTGGCGCCCAGGGTGATCTACTCGGCGCACGGGCCTCCGATCGAGAATGTGCCGGGGGCGCTCGCGGCCTACCGCGAGCATCGCCTTGCCCGCATCGAACAGGCGGGGCAGGCGCAGCGCGATCACCCCGCCGCGACGCCGGCGCAACTGGTGACCACAATCTACGGAGACGACCTGCCGCCGCGGTTGCGCGACGCCGCCGAGGCGAGCATCGCGGCCATGCTCGACTATCTGGCCGGCGGGGGGTAGTATTTCCCTGACGCGGCGCGCGTTACCGGCGGCGGCCTGTTCCTGCCGGACGCGCGCTTCTCCTTCACCGGGAGCCGTGCCGTGATCGCCAAAGCACCGCGCCTGTCGACCGGGCTGGCCGAGGAACTCGTCCGCATCTTGGGCGACGACGCGGTCATCACCGATCCCGCCCGGCTGATGGTGTACGAGTCCGACGGGCTCACCGCCTACCGCTATCCGCCGCGGGCGGTCGTGCTTCCCGAGGACGGAGACGAAACGGCCCGGGTGGTGCGGGCGATCACGGCCGAGCGCGTGCCCTTCGTGGCGCGCGGATCGGGGACGGGCCTCTCCGGGGGCGCGCTCGCGGTCGACGGGGCGGTGGTGGTGTGCACGGCGCGCATGAACCGGATCCTGGAGCTCGACCTGCACAACCGGCGGGCGCGCATCCAGCCCGGCGTGGTGAACGCCCACCTGACGGCGGCGACTCAGCCGCACGGGCTCTACTACGCCCCGGATCCCTCATCACAGAGCGCCTGCTCGGTAGGCGGCAACGTCGCCGAGAACTCGGGCGGGCCCCACTGCCTCAAGTACGGGGTCACCTCCCGCTACATCCGAGGGCTGGACGTGGTGCTGCCGGACGGCAGCCGCGTGTACCTGGGAGACCGCGGGCTGGACACCGGGGAGCTGGACCTCGCGGGGCTGTTCGTGGGATCGGAGGGCTGCTTCGGCATCGCGGTGGAGATCGATGTCGAGCTGCTGCCGCTGCCGCAGGCGACGCACACGCTGCTCGGCATCTTCGAGCGGCTGGAGGACGCGGGGCGGGCGGTGACCGCCATCATCGCCGACGGCCTGCTCCCGGCGGCGCTCGAGATCATCGACCAGGCCACCATCCGGGCCGTGGAGGAGAGCATCTTCGCCGCCGGCTACCCGACCGACGCGGCTGCGGCGCTGGTGGTCGAGTTCGACGGCATCGAGGCGGGGCTCGAGGCCGAGGCCGCGCGGGCGGAGGCGGCGTGCTTGGAGTGCGGGGCGCGCGAGGTGCGCAGGGCCACGTCCGCGGATGCGCGCGCGGCGCTCTGGAAGGGAAGGAAGAAGGCCTTCGGCGCCATGGGGAGGATCGCCCCCGACCTGCTGGTGCAGGACGCAACCGTCCCGCGCACGCGGCTTCCCGATGTCCTGGCCGAGATCGCGCAGATCGGCGTGCGTTACGACCTCAAGGTGGCCAACGTCTTCCACGCCGGAGACGGCAACCTGCACCCCAACATCCTCTTCGACCGGCGCGACGCCGCCGAGATGGAGCGGGTGGAGCTGGCCTCCAAGGAGATCATGCGCATCTGTGTCGACGCCGGGGGCACGATCACCGGTGAACACGGCGTGGGGCTCGACAAGCGCGACTACATGTCGCTGATCCACTCCGACGACACGCTGCGGGCGATGGAGTCGGTGCGCCGCGTCTTCGATCCCGCGGGGCTGTGCAACCCGGGCAAGGTGCTTCCGGACCGGATCCGGGCCGTGGACCCGACGGGCGCGGGCGCGGGCGAGGCTGAGGGCGCGCGGGCGACCGTGCCCGCGGGTGCGACGGCATGAGCGTGGAAGCGCTGGAAGACGCGTCCGCGGTGCGCGATGACGAGGGCGGGAAGGAGCCCGAGGACGGCGAGGCCAACCGCGGCGATGCGCGCGCAATGAACGGCGGAGCTGCGCCGGTCGGCCGGGCGACGGAGGCTGGCGGCGCTCCCGTGGTGGCGCCGCAGACGGTCCGAGAACTGAGCAACCTGATGGCGCGCGCGTCCCGCGACGGACGGCAGGTGCGCTTCATCGGCAATGCCACCTCCCTCCGCCCCGGTTACCTGGACGGACCGGTGGACCTGGTGGTAAGCACGCGCGCGCTGGACACGGTCCACGCCTACGACCCCGCCGACCTGACCCTCACTGCGGACGCCGGGGTCTCCCTCGGCCAACTGGAACGGCTGACCGGCGACCAGGGCCAGTGGCTCCCCCTCGACCCGCCCGCGCGGGCCCGGCGGAGCCTTGGAGGCGTGCTGGCGAGCGGGGCTTACGGGCCGCTGCAGGGCAAGTTCGGCACCCCCCGCGACCACGTCCTCGGCCTGACGCTGGTGACCGGCGACGGGCGCGTGCTCGAGCTGGGCGGGCGGGTGGTCAAGAACGTCGCCGGCTACGACCTGGTGAAGCTCGCGGTGGGGAGCGGCGGGCGGCTCGGGATCGTTACCTCCGCGACCGTGCGCCTGCACCCGTTGCCGGTCCGGGATGTGACCCTCCTCTATCAGACCCCCCGCCTCGCGCTGACCGTGGTGCTGGCCCGCTCGCTCGCCACCGCCCCGGTGCGCATCCCGGCGCTGGAGCTGCTGGCCGGCCACGGCGAGGAGCCGACCGTCGCCGTGCGCCTGCTCGGCTCGCCCGAGGCGGTCGCGGAATCGGAGCGCATCCTCAACGCCCGCGTGGGACGGAACGCCAGCGGGCGCCTGGAGGGCGAGGCATCGGCTCGGTGGTTCGCGGCGCTGGAGCGCTTCGAGGACGACGCGGCCGCCGTGGCGCGCGTCAGCCACCTGCCCTCGCGCCTGGGCGACCTGGTGGAGCCGGCCGTGGAGTGCGGCACGGTGGCCGCGCACGTGTCGCTGGGGGTGCTGCGGGTGACGGTGGGCGGGCCCGGCGCCTCCGCGGCGGCCGCCTTCGACGCACTCAACCGCCTGCGTGACGGCGTCGCGGAGGCCGGCGCGACCTTCCGGGTCTCGCGCGCGAACATCCCCCGGTGGCCCGCCCCCGAACCCGCCACCGCTCCGGGCGTCCTCGCGGTCACGCGCGGCATCGTGGACAGCTTCGATCCCGCCGGGGTGCTGTCCCGGCCGGCCTCGTAGCCCGCGGCACCCGGGAGTCCGGCCATGTCAGCCATCTGGACCGCCGCCGCACAGATCGGAGGCATTTCCGAGAGCCTGAGCGCGAGCCCCCTGCTGGCCATGGGGCTGCTCTTCTGGGCCGGCGTCCTCACCAGCCTCACGCCGTGCGTCTACCCGATGATCCCCATCACCGCGTCGGTCATCGCCGGGGCTTCCAGGGACAAGGCGCCGCGGGCGCGCATCGTGGGGCTGACCCTCACCTATGTGACGGGGCTCGCGATGTTCTACGCCCTGCTCGGTCTGGTGGCAGGGCTGAGCGGTACCCTCTTCGGCACGGTGAGCGCGAACCCCTGGGTGCGCTTCGCCACCGCCAACCTGCTCATCATCTTCGCGCTGGCCATGCTGGACGTGATCCCGGTGAGCGCGCCCAAGCGCTTGCTGCAGTGGGCGGGAGGGCTGGGCGGCGGGTCCTACCCGGCGGTCTTCCTGCTCGGCGCCACCTCCGGCATCGTGGCCGCACCCTGCGGCGCCCCCGCCTTCGCCGTGGTTCTCACCTGGGTGGCGGCGACCCAGGCCGGCGCCATGGGGTTCGTCTACCTCTTCGTGTTCTCGCTGGGGATGACCTCGCTGCTGGTTGCAGTCGGGCTCTTCTCGGGCACCGCTGCCTGGCTGCCCAAGTCCGGAGCATGGATGGTATGGATCAAGAAGGCGGCGGGTATCATTATGCTGGGTGTGGCGGAGTACTACCTGATTCAAACGGGACTGGTGATGTGAATACGGTGAGACGGAATCTTCTGGCGGCGGTGACGGCGCTCGGCGCCGTCGTGATGCTCTTCAGCGCCGCGGGCGCGCAGGAACGGGGCGAGATCGGCATCGCCGTGGGCGAGACGCCGGCGACCCCCACCATCGAGAACCTCGACGGGGAACCCGTCAACCTCGCGGACTACGTTGGCGAGCGGCCCCTCCTGCTCGAGTTCTGGGCCAGTTGGTGCGAGCAGTGCGAGGCGCTGCAGCCCAGCATGGACGCCGCCTTCGAACGCTACGGCGACGAGGTCGGGTTCCTCGCTGTCGCGGTGGCCGTGGCCCAGACCCAGCGGGCGGTGCGCCGGCACCTCGAGCGGCACGCCATCCGCTTCCCGATGCTGTGGGACACCCGCGGCAACGCCACGCGCGCCTTCCTGGCGCCGGCGACCGCCTACGTGGTCATCCTGGACGCGGAGGGCACGGTCGCCTACACCGGCATCGGCCCTCAGCAGGACATCGTCCAGGCCGTGGGCGACGTGCTGGCGGCGGAGGCATCGACCGGCAGGTAGGCTTCACCCCAACGGACGCCGCAGCTGCCCGAACTCGTAGTTCGCGGGCGGCTCCGCTCCCATGAGATGGCGCACGAAGTAGTCCCAGCGCTTGCGCATCATGTAGGGCTCGTTGCCGAATCCGTGACCCCGGTTCGGGAACAGCACCAGGTCGAAGTCCTTGTTCGCGGCGATGAGCGCATCCACCACAAGCATGGTGTTCGAGTGCGGCACGTTGGTGTCCATCGTGCCGTGGGCGATGAGCAGCTTGCCTTGCAGATTCCCCGCCACCAACTGGTTCGCCTGGTTGTCGTAGTTGGTGGTGCCGTCGTCGTATTCCTCGAGCAGCCCCTGCCACTTCTCGCCCCAGTCGTCCTCGTAGTTGCGGTTGTCGTGGTTTCCGGCCTGTGACACCGCCACCTTGTAGAACTCCGGATAGCGCAGGATGCCGGCCGTGGACGCGAAGCCGCCCCCGGAGTGCCCGAAGATTCCGACCCGGTCGATGTCCATCCACTCGTGCCGCTCGGCGAGCTGCTGGATTCCGGTGATCTGATCGGGGAGGCCGTTGTCGCCCATGTTGCCGTAGTACGCCTCGTGGAAACTCCGAGAGCGCATGGGCGTGCCCATGGCGTCGAGCTCCACCACCACGAATCCCAGCTCCGCGATCGCCTGCAGATCCCGGTGCGCGGCGCGGAAACTGCGGCTCCCGACGCTGCCGCTCTGCGGCCCGGGGTAGAGGTAGTTGACGATCGGGTATTCCATCGAAGGATCGAAGTTGGAGGGGCGGAACATGAGCCCGTAGAGATCGGTGACGCCGTCGCGCGCCTTCACTTCGAAGGGGATGGGGGGCTGCCAGCCGGCTGCCTGCAGGGCGGAAACGTCGGCCCGTTCGAGCTCCACCACGACCTCCCCGCTCATGTCGCGCACGACGCTCACAGGCGGGGTCACGGGCGTCGACCAGCTGTCGACGAAGTACTCGCCGTCGGGGGAGCGCGAGATGGTGTGGTCGGCGCTGTCCGGGGTGAGCAGCCGCACGTCGCCGCCGTCCAGCCCGATCTGGTAGAGGTAGCGGAAATAGGGATCCCCGTCCTCGCGCTCGTTGCCGATAAAGAGCACGGTGCGCGCGTCGGTATCGATCTCAAGCACTTCCAGGACGTTCCACTCCCCGGAGGTGATCTGCCGCTTCACGTCGCCCGATTCCAGGTCGTACAGGTAGAGATGGCTCCAGTTGTCGCGCCGGGAAAACCAGATGACCTCGCCGCTCTCCTCCAGGACGCGCCAGTTGTGCGACCCGTCTCCGGACTCGAAGAAGGTCTCCACCCGCTCCTCCAGGACATCCCGAACCTCGCCGGTGCCGGCGTCGGCGATGCGCAGCGTGGCCACCTTGTGGTCGCGGGAACTCGACACGAAGGCGACCTGGGTGGCGTCGTCGCTCCATTCTACGTCCGCGAAGGTGCCTCCACAGGCGACATGGTCGCACACCGTGGAGCGGTGCTGGTCCGGGGGCATGTCGAAGCGCACCAGGCGTGAGTCGGCGGGCGCGTCCAGGTCCAGCACCACCCGGTGGATGCGGAAGATGACCGAGTCCTCGGGCAGGGGATAGCGCCAGGCGTCCAGCTCGGGATGGCCCACTTGGGTGTTCACCATGTACATCATGCCCACGCCGCGCGCGTCGTGCTGGAAGGTGGCGATCTTGCGTCCGTCGGGAGACCAGCGCAGGACCGGCCGGGGGCTCCGCACCCAGCCCGCGTTGTTGGTCGCGTAGCCGAAGTCCTCTTCGCCGTCGAAGGTCAGCTGCGTCTCCTCCCCGGTGTCGGTCCCGCGCACCCACAGGTTGTGGTCGCGGATGAACGCCTCGCGCCCCTGATCGGGCGAGACGACGCCGGCGGAGCGGCGGAAGGCCGCCTCGAAGCCCATGGAGATCGCCATGTAGTTGGCCCGGCGCTGTTCCGGAGAGCCCTCCAGTTCCTCGCAGCGGTAGCCGATCGTGCTGCAGCGGAAGGCGCGCCCCTCCTCGCTGAAATCGTCCCCTTCGGGCGCGAAGAGCACCACCGCCGCCCCGGGGATGAACTGCCCACCCGGCAGGCCCGCCGCCGTCGCGCCCGCGCCCGCCACTCCCGAGAGCGCGTTCGCCATCCGCGCGTGGTCGAAAGCGGGTTGGCGGGTGCCCGCACCGGGATCGACCATCACGTACTCGCTGCCCTGCGGGGTCTGGTTCCGGTACCAGAAGCGTCCGTCCGGCATCCACTCGGGATCGACCGCGCCGTTGAACACCAGCGGGTTCATGTTCGCTCCGAGGTGGCGCTCGGCCCGGGCATAGTCCTCGGCCGTCAGCGCGCGCGGCGCCTCCTGCGCAATACCGGAGATCGGAGCCAGAGCAAGAAGGAAAGGAGCCAGAATCAGGAACAGACTCGACATCCCGAGTTGTGTCGGATGCACTCTTGGCGGCCGCATGGCCTTCCTCCGATGCGGGGAAATGGTTTGCTTGAGGAAGATGGCCCGACGGCGTCCCGCCGGGCAACGACTTTGCGGTCCCGGATCCCTTGACCCGGAAGGGCGCTGATGGGACACTTCAGAGCCATCCTTCGACCTTGGGTTGAGAGCGATTCTTCGGCCTGAGGTTGCCGCCCTGCCCCTCCCTGCCGCCATCTGCGGGAGTTGACGCCATGTCCGCCGATACCGCCTCCATCGACGCCTCCCCCCGGCCCATCTCCAACTATGTCGCGGGCCGGTGGACGGCACCGTCGGGCACCGGGTCGCTGCCGGTAACCAATCCCACCACCGGTGAGCCGCTGGGACGGGTGCCGCTTTCCACGGGAGCGGACGTGGACACCGCCGTGGCCGCGGCCACGGCTGCGTTCCCGGCATGGCGCCGCACCCCTCCGGTCGAGCGGGCGCGAGTGTTCTTCCGCCTGAAGCATCTCCTCGAAGAGCACAAGGAGTCGCTGGCCCGCTCCCTGGTCATCGAACACGGGAAGAACCTGGACGAGTGCAGGGGCGAGCTGCAGCGGGGCATCGAGAACGTCGAACACGCCTGCGGCATCCCCACGCTGATGATGGGCGACGTGCTCGAGGACGTGGCCCCGGGCATCGACTGCGAGGCCATCCGGCAGCCGCTGGGCGTCTTCGCCGTGGTCTCCCCGTACAACTTCCCCGTGATGATCCCGCTCTGGTTCTGGCCGTACGCCGTGGCCGCGGGCAACACGGTGGTGCTCAAGCCCAGCGAGCAGGATCCGATCACACACCAGCGGGTGGTCGACCTGGCCGAGCAGGCCGGGCTGCCCCCCGGCGTCCTCAACGTCGTGCACGGGGACCGTGAGGCCGTGACCGCCCTGCTCGAGCATCCCGGCATCGCCGGGGTCTCCTTCGTGGGATCGAGCGAGGTGGCGCGCATCCTGTACCGGAAGGCCGGCGCGGCCGGCAAGCGCGTGCAGGCGCTCGGCGGGGCCAAGAACCACATGATCGTGCTCCCGGACGCGGACTACGACCTGGTGGCGGACGCGGTGGTGTCGTCGATCTTCGGCTCGGCGGGGCAGCGCTGCCTGGCGGGCAGCGTCGTGGTGGGGGTGGCCGACGCCTACGCGAACATCCGCGAGCGGATTCTCGACCGCTCGGCGTCGCTGCGCGTGGGCAACGGGCTCGAGGACGGGGTGGACATGGGGCCGGTGATCTCCGCCCGCCACCGCGACCGGGTGATGGGCTACATCGACAGCGGCGTGAAGGACGGCGCCTCGCTGGTGATGGACGGGCGCGGCGCGCGGGTGCCCGGTTACCCCGACGGCAACTGGGTCGGCCCGACCATCTTCGAGGACGTGCATCCCGACATGGCCATCGGCAAGGACGAGATATTCGGGCCGGTGATGGGGATGTCCAAGGCCGATTCCGTGGAGGACGCCATCGAGCTCATGCACCGGAGCGAGTACGGCAACGCCACCTCGATCTTCACGACGAGCGGGCGCGCGGCGCGCGAGTTCCGCTACCACGCCGGCATCAGCATGATCGGCGTCAACATCGGCGTGGCGGCGCCGATGGCCTTCTTCCCCTTCGGCGGGTCGCGCGGCTCCTTCTTCGGCGACCTCAAGGCCCAGGGCCGCGACTCCGTCGAGTTCTTCACCGACAAGCGCGTGGTGATCACGCGGTGGTAACGCGGGAACTGATCGAGCGCCAGCGCGCCTCCATCTTCCCCTGCGTAAAGCCGTTGTACGACGAGCCCCTAGTGCTCGTGGAGGCAGAGGGCGTGCGGGCCACGGGCGCCGATGGGCGTGAATACCTCGACCTGTTCGCCGGCATCCTCACCACCTCGATCGGGCACTGTCATCCGCGGGTCGTCGAGGCCGTGCAGGACCAGGTCGCGCGCCTGGGCCACACCTCGAACCTCTATGTGACGGAGCCCTACGTGGCCGCGGCCGAGCGGCTCACCGGTCTCGCCCCCGCCGGCCTCGACCAGGTCATGTTCACCAACAGCGGCACCGAGGCCATCGAGACCGCGGTCATGCTGGCCCAGATGCATACCCGGCGCAGCGAGATCATCGGCCTGCGGCTCGGCTATTCCGGGCGCAGCACGCTGGCGACGAGCCTGACCGGCCAGGCCCAGTGGAAGCCGCTTCCCGCGATGGCCCCGATCCGGCACGCCATCGCGCCGTATCCCTACCGGCATGCCGACGGCGACAACGTCGACCGCTACATCGACGAGCTGGTCGAGGTCATCGAGACGACGACCACCGGGCGGCCCGCCGCCCTCCTCGCCGAGACCATCCAGGGGGTGGGAGGCTACATCGTACCGCCGCCGGGATACCACAAGCGCGCGGCCGAGGTGATCCGCGCGTACGGAGGCGTGTTCATCTGCGACGAAGTCCAGGCCGGGCTGGGGCGCACCGGCAACCGCTGGTTCGGCATCGAGCACTGGGAGGTCGAGCCGGACATCATGGTGGTCGCAAAGGGGGTGGCGAACGGCTTCCCCGTGGGCGGCACGCTGGCCCGCGAGGAGATCGCTGCGGCCTGGACGGGCCTCACCTTCTCCACCTACGGGGGCAGCCCGGTGTCCATGGTGGCCGCGCGGGCGACCATGGACGTGATGGTCGAGGAAAACACCCCCGCCCGCTCCGCCGCGCGTGGACGCCAGATGCGCGAAGGGCTGGAAGCGCTCCAGCGCGACTACCCGTGGATCGGCGACGTGCGCGGAATGGGGCTCATGATCGCCCTGGAGCTGGTGGAAGATCCGGGCACCAAGAAGCGCAGCGCCAGGCTCGGCAAGGCGCTTCTGGAGGCCGCGCGCGAGGAGGGCGTGCTCATCGGCCTCGGGGGCATGGGGGGGCACGTAATCCGCATAGGCCCATCCATGCTGATCACCCGGCAGGAGGTGGCGGAAGGGATGGAGCGGCTGGGCCGGGCCTGCGCGCGGGTGGAGGCGGGGAGACAGGCCGACTGATCAGCCCGCTCCCGCGCCGCTCCCCGCATCGACGCGGACCACCCCCTCCTCCACCACGAGCTCCTGAACGCCCTCCGCCTCCTCGAACAGGAAGGGCCAGCGGCCCGAGGCTCCGTCCGCCAGCCGCACGCGGTGTATGCCGTCCAGCGAGAGTGGTCTGCCCGGCTGAGCGACGGCGGGACCCGTCGCCTCGTACATCCAGACCGCGCCGCCTCGCGCCGAGGACACCCGGTAGCTGTCGTCCTCGATCTCCAGCGCGGCCCCCTCGTCGATCCCGATCCCGACGAACGAACCCGAGCGGTGCTGAGCCAGCAGGCGCCCGAGGAACGCGAGCAGCCGCCCCTCGCGGGAGCGTTCCGTGAAGTGGGAGTCCACGATCATGTTGCGAAGCTCGGGCTGGGGCATGTTGGATGGCCCGACGCTGACCGCGACGTCCGCCGGGTCCGCCAGGGCCTCGGCCGATGTGACGGTACCGTGCCGGGCATCGAATGCGGCCTCGCCCATCGAAACCGCCCCCGCACTTGTTCCGCCCATGGCCGCGCCGCGACGCCACGCTTCCCTGATGGCGACGTGGACCGGATGCGGCCATCGCCCCAGATAGTCCCACTGGCTTCCGCCCGCGAGCCATATCGCTTCCGCTCTGTCGAGGCGGCAAAGGACGCTCGGGTGGTCCGCCAGCGGTGGCGTGTCGGTGCGGATCGTGACCACCGAGGCCGGGCGCGGGCTGGGACTCAACTCGGCCGAGAAGTAGTCCGGATAGCTGGTCAGCGATCCGGTCGCGCGCAACACGACGACATCGCCCCCGGCGGCCGCCTCGACGAAACGGCGCGCGGCGCCGTCCTCCTCCGGGCCGCCTCCCATGAGCACGAGCCGGCGGACGGGAGACGCGGTGGCATCGCTGCCGCCCGCGAAGCCCCCGATGGTTGTGCCTGCGCCGGAGTCGGGGCAGCCCTCCAGGGGACCCTCCACCGAGGTGGCCGGCGCGGGATCGGCGCATCCGGCGATGGCCAGCGCCGCGGCCAGACTGACGAGCACCGTCGCGATTCTCATGAAGGATGGATCTGCCAGAAGGGTCCATCCAGACCCGCCTCCCCCAGGAGGGCCTGCTTCGACGCCGCCGAAGAGGGACGCCAGTGGTCGCTGAGCCTGCCCGCATACCACCCGCGGCTCAACTCTCCCAGCGTCTCGACCGGTACCGTCGCGCCGAGGTCGACGCCCCGCCTCGCCGCCCACCGGGCCGCATCCGCTTCCGACCGGAAGGCAACGATGTTGCGTCAGGTGAAGCCGATGTCGTCCCAGAAACGCCGGGCCGGCACGGGGAAGCGAACCACGGCGCCATCGGCGGGTTCGACACGCCCGTCGGCAACCGACAGGTCGATGGGAGCACCGGACTGGGGGCAGGCGGTCGGTGTCCGTCCGTCGACATCGAGGAGCAGCGGGATCGCGAGTGCGTCCCAGGCGCAGTTGGCCCAATAGTCGGTCCCGGCGGCATGCACGCGGAAGGGCGTGTCGACGGCGGAAAAGGGATGGGCCATCCGCACGTCGCCCGCCTCGTCCAGAACCAGAACGTGAGATTCTGCGAGCAGAGCCAGCGCCCGGTCCACTTCGCCAGCTCCCGCTCCGAGTCCCTCGCCCAGTTCCGCACGGCTGGGGACGAGCCCCGAATCGCGAATGCGCCGATACAGATGGCCGCGCAAGCGCCACGGGAGTCCACTCTCCCGGCCTTTTTCCACGCCTTACCCCCTCAATGATGCCTGCCAGCACCTGCCTCCATCGCCACCCGGGCACCATGGCGAGCCGCCAATGGAACGTCCAGCCCCGCTCGAACCCGTTGCAGCCCATCCATGCCGTGGCTAGGCTCTTTCCGGGCAGGCGATCGGCTCAGAACAAGCTGGACGTGAGAGGAGGTCGGACACGATCATGACTCAGCCATGGCGACGATGCCTTGCGGCAGCCGTACTCATGCTGTCCGGCGCGGCATGCGGCGACGATGAGCCGACCGGACCCCTTCCCGATGTGGCGGGCACCTACACCGGATCGTTCATCGTCCAGTTCCTGCTGAACCAGCAGGGCATACAGGGATCGATGGAGGTCGTCGTCGCACAGGCCGGGGAGAGCGTGACGATTACCGGGGAGATCCGGGCTGCCGGCGGCACGGCCGAGATTCCCTCCGTCACAGGAACACTGGACGCCACCGGATTCCTCGAGTTGACCGGTGGAGGCTTCTCCGCCTCGGTCAACGAGGAGTTCTGCGGTCCCACCAGAACGCTCAGTTCGACCGTCAGGTTCTTCGCGAGAAGCGCGGAGGTTTCCGAGCATGCCGACACCGACTTCTGCGGGCGCGTAATCCTGTCGGGCTCGCTGACCCGTCTATAACCAGGGAGAACACACCATGAACCCGACGCGACGGGACTTCCTGCGCACAGCCGGCGTCGCCGGGGCCGGACTGGGACTCGGGCTGGGCATCCCCGGAATCGGCCTCGCCTCCAGCAGCGGTAGCCGCAGGCGTCGAGCCGGCACCGCATCCGGCCCGCGGCCCCAGCAGGCGCCCACGCCCAAGAGGCTCCTCATCCTGGGCGGCACCGGCTTCATCGGGCCGCACATGGTTCGCTACGCGGTGGAGCGCGGACACGAGGTGACCATCTTCACGCGAGGCCGGGCGCAGGCGGACCTGCCCGACGTGGAGCATCTCATCGGCGACCGCGCCGGGGACCTCGGGGCCCTCGAGGGGCGCAGCTGGGACGTCGTGCTCGACAACAACACCCAGAACTACCGCTGGGCGCAGTTGAGCACCGAACTGCTGCGGGACGCCGTCGAGCAGTACATCTTCGTCTCCTCGATTTCGGCCTATATCAGTCCCGGGCTCGCGTACGAGCACAAGGACCGCGTCCTCTACGAGCATATCATCAACGAGGACTCGGAGCGCTTCACGCCTCCCGACGGCTGGCAGGACGGGGACGACGCCCACTACGGGCTCATGAAGGCGCTGAGCGAGGACATCGCCCACGCCGCCTTCCCGGGGCGCGCCACCATCGTGCGTCCCGGCCTGATCGTGGGACCGGGCGACCGGACCGACCGCTTCACTTACTGGCCGCTGCGGATCTTCGAGGGCGGCGAGGTGCTCGCCCCCGGCAACCCCGAGCACGCCAACCAGATCATCGACCAGCGCGACATCACCGAATGGATCGTGCGCCTGGCCGAGAACGGGGTCGCCGGCGACTTCAACGCCACCGGCCCGGCCGCCCGCATGTCGATGGCCGAGATGCTCTACGGCATTCGCGCGGCCACCTCGACCCCGGTCGAGTTCACCTGGGTCCCCGAGGACTTCCTGGAGGCCCAGGGGGTGAGGCCCTTCGGCGATCTGCCGGCGTGGGCGCCCGGAGCCGACCTGATGTACGTGGACATCGACCGCGCACTCGCGGCCGGCCTCACCTTCCGTCCGCTGGCCGAGACCAGCCGCGACACCGTGGACTGGGATGGGACGCGGCCCGAGGACGAGCGCCTCAACCGGCGCGCCGGGATAAGCCGCGCGCGGGAGCGGGAGGTTCTGGATGCGTGGAGGGCGGCTGGCGCGTAACGGGGTCCTTAACAGAGCGCCCGCTCGTCGCTGGCCACCTGATCCAGCCGTTGGGCGCGCGCGCTGTCCCCGAGCGCCAGAGCCGCGATGATCCCCCGCCGGGCCAGGGCCGGCCCGAAGCACCTGGCCTCGAGCTGATCCACGAACGCGTCCACCTGCGCCCGGTATTCGCCGGGGCGCCAGGCCTCGGCCCAGATCCCGAGCGGCTCCATGAGTTCGGCTACCCTTGGGGCATAGAGGTCGGCGAGTTCCTGCGATTCGTGGGACAGCAACTCGATGGCCCAGGTGGCGTCGTAGTGATTCGACAGGAGAAGCGCCACGGAGTAGAACTCGGCGCTCGCACAGTCCTGCGGCACGCAGGTCGCAACCACCACCACCGACAGCGCATCCGGCTGCGCGGTGGCGAGGAGGTTGATCCCGATGCGGCGTCCGAGCGACTCCTGAAACGCCGCTTCCAGCACGCGATTGGCAGTTGGATCGTCGAAGGCGAGGACGACGTCGATGCCCGCCAGATGCTCGAAGCCCATCTCCGGCCCCTGGGCATGCGCGACGCGCGCCACACCCATGGCGAAGCCGCACAGGAGAAGGAACCCTGAAACGAGTGCGGACAACGACGAAGCGCACCTCGTCGACCTGGAATCGCAGTTCATCGATTGTTCCTGTTTGCGTGGACCCGGCTTCGTCCCGAAGCTAGTAGCCTGCGCGCGTTCCGGCACCGCGTCCAGCCGCAACACTTCCCCTGGAGAAACCCATGCGCCCCATCCGTATCTCCGGATTCACCCGGCGCCCCGGCGTCGCCATCGCCACATTCGGCTTCCTGGCCTTCATCAGCGCGTGCGCGGATGGGCCCGCCGCGAGCTTCGAGGAGCTGGCCCGGGGGCAGCTGCCCCAGATCGACGGGCGTATCGAAGTTCCGGGACTCGAAGCCGAAGTCGAGGTCCTGCGCGATCCCTGGGGGATCCCCCACATCTACGCCTCGGGCATCGACGACCTGTTCTTCGCGCAGGGCTTCGTCCAGGCGCAGGACCGCCTCTGGCAGATGGAGATGTACCGGAGGGCCGGCGAGGGGCGGCTGAGCGAGCTGCTGGGCGCGGAGGCGCTGCAGCATGACCGCGTCGCGCGCCTGCTCATGTTCCGGGGTCCGTTCGACGACGCCGAGTTCACCACCTACCACCCGGAGGGCCGGCGCATCCTGGAGGCTTTCGCCTCGGGGATCAACGCGTACATCGACCATGCGACGGCGGCCGGGGAGCTGCCCGTGGAGTTCCTGCTCACGGGTCTGGAGCCCGAATACTGGAGCGCCGAGACGCCTTTGCTGCGCATGCAGACGGCGATGCCGGTGGCGGATGTGCGGCGGGAGCTGCAGTTGGCGCTGCGCGTGGCCGATCTGGGCGCGGAGGAAGCCAACCGGCAGGCGAATCCGACCCCGTGGCGGGAGCTGGCCGTCCCCGACGGCGTCGACATGTCGCTGATCTCGGGCGAAGTGCTGGCGGGCGTCACCGGGTTCCGCAACGCGATGAGCAGCCCGCCGCTGGCGGCGCCCTACGACGGCTGGACCGGGTCGGAGATGGCGCTCAACCTGGGGGCGCGCGAAACCTCCCCCGGGAGCAACAACTGGGCGATTCACGGGAGCCACACGGCGAGCGGCCATGCGATCGTGGCCAACGACCCGCATCGCGGGGTGACGAACCCGTCGCTCCGCTACGTGGTGCATCTGGACGCGCCCGGGTGGACCACAATCGGCTCGACCGAGCCGGTGCTGCCCGGCGTGGCCATCGGGCACAACGGACGCATCGCCTGGGGCCTCACCATCGTCGGCACCGACCAGTCCGACGTGTACGTCGAGCAGGTGAACCCGGACAACCCGAAGCAGGTGCGCTGGGGCGACGGCTGGGAGGAAGTGCGGACCATCACCGAAACCGTCCAGGTCAGGGACGGCGAGCCCGTGACCCTGGAACTCGAGTTCTCGCGGCACGGCCCGATCTTCCATCGGGATCCCGGGAACAACCTCGCCTACGCCATGCGCTCGACCATGCACGAACCGGGAACCACGGGATACCTGGCAGGTCTGCGGCTCAACGTGGTCTCCGACTGCAGCGCGTTTCTGGAGGAGATGCGCTACTGGCTGGCACCGACGGAGAACATGATCTGCGGCGACGCGGACGGGAACATCGCCTGGCAGGCCGCCGCGCTCTCGCCGAGCCGCCCCAACTGGCACGGGCGGCTGCCGGTGCCCGGGACCGGGGAATACGAATGGGATGGCTTCCGCGATGATCTGCCCACCGAGTACAACCCGGAGCGCGGCTGGGTGGGGACGGCCAACCACGACATCCACCCGCCGGGCTACGACCCGCCGCTCTTTTTCAAGACCGCCGGCCCCTTCGCCCGCTTCGCGCGCGTGCAGGAGGTGTTGAACGCGGGCAGCGACTTCACGCTCGACGACTCGCGGGTGCTCCAGCAGGACGCGTACTCGGCGTCGGGCGCGGCCCACGCGGCCCTCTTCGGGGGATGGACGGCGAGCGACGCGGCAGTGGAGACATACCGGGCCGAACTCGCGGCCTGGAACGGCGTCTTCGACCGCGACAGCCGGGCGGCCGCGATCTACCGCCGCATCGACGGGGACGTGCTCGACCGGGCGGCGGGCGATGGGGGCGGGGATTCAGCAGCCGCGCTGGAGGCGGCCTTAGCCGCCGCCCTGGACCGCATCGCACTCGACCAGGGCGACGACCCCGCCCAGTGGCGCTGGGGTCGCGACCACACGAACGAGTTCCCGCACGCCCTGGTGACGGCCTACGACCTGCCGTCGGCGGAGCGCTCCGGGGGCGCGGGCACGGTGGCGGCGACGGGGGCCACCTACCGGCACATCGTCGACTTCGCCGACCTGGACGGGTCGCTGTTCACCAACGCGCCGGGACAGTCTGGCCGGCCGGGAAGCCCCTACTACGGCAACCTCACCGATGACTGGGCCAACCGGGAGTACTTCCCGATGCTCTTCTCGCGCGAAGCCGTGGAGGCGCAGGCGGAGAATCGGCTGGTGCTGGCTCCGGGAGGGTCGTAAACCAGATAGTTTCCAGCAGATGTCAGTGTAGTTGTCAGTAGATGTCAGGGCCGGGGCAAAGCGCGTCAGTCCCGTCCCATCCAGTCGATGTCGGACAGATGGGCCAGCGCGAGCTGGAGCGCGTGGGTTCCCCTGTGTCCCTTCCCCTGCGCGCGAAGGGCGTTATACAGCTGGTGCGCCAGCGCCAGTCCCGGAAGCGCCAGCTTCATGCGGCCTGCCTCGGCGAGCGCGATCTCCATGTCCTTGACGAAGTGCTCGACGAAGAATCCGGGGTCGAAATCGTTGGCGATCACGCGCGGGCCGTAGTTGGAGAGCGACCAGCTTCCGGCGGCCCCGGGAGCCACCGACTGCATCACCGTCTCAAGATCCAGCCCTGACCGGTAGGCGTAGAGCAGCCCCTCGCACATCCCGATCATCAGCGGGCCGATCAGCACCTGGTTCACCATCTTGGCGTGCTGGCCCGCCCCCGGTCCTCCCTGGCGCACGATGGCCTTCCCCATCGCCCGCCAGCACGGATCCAGCGCCTCCACCACGTCCTCGTCGCCGCCGATCATGATCGACAGGCGGCCCTCGCGGGCCCCGATGTCGCCTCCCGACACGGGGGCGTCCACGCTGGCCACCCCCTTCGCGCGCGCGGCCTCGTAGATCTCGACCGCGAGCGAGGGCTCGCTGGTGGTCATGTCCACGAGCACGTTTCCGGGCTCGCACCCCGCGAGGGCGCCGTCCTCGCCCAGGATCACCTCGCGCACGTCGCGCGGGAAGCCGACGATGCTGAAGATCACGTCGCTCCGCTCGGCTACCGCGCGCGGGCTGTCGGCCCATGACGCGCCCTTCTCAAGCACCGAAGCGGCCGTCGCCCGAGTCCTGGTGAAGACGGTCGCGTCGAACCCGTGGTCCATGACGTGCGCGCACATGCTGCGGCCCATGACGCCCAGCCCGATCCAGCCGATGCGGGTCCTGCCTGGTTGAATGTCGAGATCAGCCATGTCTTCGGTCTCTGCCAGGTTGTGGAGGATGCGTGATGGACACGATAGTGTTGGAGCCGGATGCCCGGGGCAATCGTCAGCGCCCTCGCGGAACCGGCAAGCTCCGCTTCCATCCCCCTTCTTCCGACGCGCGACCGAGTTCTGCCAACGCGCAACCACGCCGGAGAAACCCGATGAATCCCGGATCGCTTCCTGTGACATGGACGACTCGCTCCCGCTCTCGCACCTTGCGCCCGATCAGGCTCCTGCTGGCCGCAGGCCTGCTCCTGGCCGCGCCGGGCGTGACGTTCGCCCAGGACTTCGAAATCGAGGAGGCGACCATCGCCGAGGTGCACGCCGCCTTCCTCTCCGGTGACTTGACCTGCGTGCAACTGGTGCAGGGCTACCTGGACCGCATCGAGGCCTACGACCAGCGGGGACGGCGGCTCAACACGATCGCCAACCTGAACCCCGCCGCCCTCGACGAAGCAGCTCGCCTCGATCAGGCCCTCGCCGGCGGCGGACTCAGCGGGCCGCTGCACTGCATCCCCGTCCTCCTCAAGGACCAGGTCGAGACCCGCGACATGCCCACCACATACGGATCGGCGCTCTTCGCGGACTTCGTGTCCTCCCGGGACGCCACCATCGTCACCCGGATGAAGGATGCGGGCGCGCTCATCATCGCCAAGACCAACATGGGCGAGTTCGCATCGCGCTACGTGGGCTCGGGCTTCGGCTTCATCCGCAACCCGTACGACCCGCGGCGCAACCCGAGCGGCTCGTCCGGGGGGACGGGCGCGGGCGTGGCCGCGAACCTGGGCATGATCGGTATCGGTGAGGACACCGGCGGCTCCATCCGCGGCCCGTCGGCGGTGCATGCGCTGGTCGGGCTCAGGCCCACCCTCCAGCTGGTCAGCCGCTACGGGATGATGCCCGCCAACCCCACCACCGACACCATGGGGCCGATGACCCGCACGGTGATGGACGCGGCCATCCTGCTGGACGCCATCGCCGGGTACGACCCCAACGATCCGGTGACCGCGATGTCGGCGGGCCAGGTTCCCGATTCCTACAGCGACGGGCTCTCCGGGGATGGGCTCGACGGGGCCCGCATCGGCATCATCCGCGACCCCATGGACCAGGCGCTGGACACGGATTCGGAGGGATACCGGCAGGCTCGCGCGATCGTCGATGCGGCCGTCGAACAGCTGCGCGCGCTCGGCGCCGAGGTGGTGGACGGCGTGGCCCTCCCCGGAGTCGACGGGGTCAACGCCATCTACTCCATGAACTCCCACGAGACCGAGACCGCCACCGACGCCTACCTGGCGGAGCTCGACGACCCGCCCCACACCACCCTGCGCTCCATCCTGCTCAGCGGTCGCGTGACGCCCTGGCGGGCGACCGGGCTGGCGAACTCACTCGGAAAGACCACCCGCGACCCCGGCTATCTGGCCTACCTGCTGGCCCGCGGCCAGCTCCGCCAGGATATCTACCAGGTGATGGCCGACCACGACCTCGACGCGCTGGTGCACACCACCTTTGACCACCCGCCGTCCCTCATCGCCCCGGACGTCGAGACCAATCCCTCCCCGGCCGACGACTACGGCCTTGGCGACAACCGCCTGCTCAGCCCGCTGACCGGCTGGCCCGCGCTCACCGTTCCCGCCGGCTTCACCCCGGACGGCCTGCCTATCGGCATCGAGTTCCTGGGCCGCCCCTTTGCTGAAGGGATGCTGATTCGCTTCGGCTATGCTTTCGAGCAGGCCACGGGGCACCGGCGCCCGCCAGAAAGCGCCCCACCGCTGGGCTAGCGACTCGACGCGGACAGCGAGTCCGCCGGCGATTCTGTTTGAGCACACTCGCGTTCTTGGGGTCCACGTCCGCTGCAAGAGAGTCTGACATGTGGCGATCAAGATACGATGGCAGCCGTGCTCTTGGACTACTCAGAATTGGTACTGGTCTTCCTGATGCCGGATTCCGCCCTGGACAGGAAGAAGCAGTCCGCCATGTGGTTAGAGGCGACGGCCGACTCCTCGTTGTGCAGAAGACGGGTTGGGGCAAGAGCTTCGTCTACTTCATCGCGACCAAGCTGCTGCGGGAAATGGGGGCTGGACCGACCCTCTTGATCTCTCCCTTGCTCGCCTTGATGCGTAACCAGATTTCCGCCGCGAAGCGGATGGGAGTCCGTGCCGAGTGGATAACCTCGGCCAACATGAACGAATGGCCCGAGGTGGAAGAACTCCTGGTCCGTGACGAGGTGGACCTCCTGCTGGTTGCCCCGGAGCGATTGGCCAACGAGCACTTTCGTGACGATGTCCTCTCCCACATGGCCGAGCGCATTGCGTTGCTCGTCATTGACGAGGCGCACTGCATCTCCGACTGGGGGCACGATTTCCGGCCCGACTACCGACTGATCGAACGCATGGCCCGGACGCTCCCCCGAAACCTGAGACTCCTCGCAACGACAGCCACGGCGAATCACCGCGTAATGCAGGACCTCCGGGAGGTCCTCGGACCCGATTTGACGGTCCACCAAGGCAGCTTGTCGCGGCCGTCCCTCTTTCTGCAAACGATCCGGCTACGTCGTCAGGAGGAGCGGCTGGCTTGGCTCGCCGGGACGGTCCCGCAACTTGCAGGTCACGGAATCATCTACACGCTGACCGTCCGCGATGCGGAGCTGGTGGCGGAGTGGCTCCAATCACAGGGTCTGGACGTACACGCCTATACGGCGAAGAAGGAGACAGAGGAAAAGGAGGAGTTGGAACGTGCGTTGCTCAAGAACCAGGTCAAGGCCCTGGTTGCGACCGTCGCATTAGGCATGGGATTCGACAAGCCCGACCTCGGTTTCGTGATCCACTACCAGACGCCGGGGTCCGTCGTGTTCTACTACCAGCAGGTAGGCCGCGCCGGGCGGGCTCTGGAGACCGCCTACGGAGTGCTGCTGAGCGGAGACGAGGAGACGGACATCACGGACTACTTCATCGACACCGCATTCCCTACCCGCAATCAGGTACAACGAGTGATCGACACGCTCGAAGAGTCACCGCAGGGGGCAACGCCAACAGATCTGCGGCGTAGCCTTAACATCAGCGGTGGCCGTATCAAGCAGACGATGAAACTGCTGTCTCTTGAGTCGCCACCGCCAGTCGTCAAGCAGGGTTCGAAGTGGCAGCTTACGGCGGCAACCCTGGGACAGGCCTTCTGGGACCGCGCCGAGCGATTGACCGAGTTGCGACGAGAGGAGCAGCGTGAGATGCAGGAATACGTCGCACTCCGGTCTGGACACATGGAATTCCTGGTTCGAGCGCTCGACGGTGACCCTGAAGCGTTTGAACCGCCGGATCTGCCGTTACTGTCCACGAGCGTTGCCCCTGTTCTCGTGCGAGAGGCCGTGGCATTCCTCCGCCGCCGGGCTCTGGTGATCGAGCCGCGCAAGATGTGGCCAGCTGGCGGATTGCCCCAATACGAGATCAAGGGGAAGATTCCCGATGAGCTTCGTGCGAACGAAGGGAGGGCGCTCTCCGTGTGGCGCGATGGGGGATGGGGCGAGTTGGTCCGGCAGGGAAAACACGCAGGAAGATTCGACGATGAACTTGTTGACGCCTGCGTCCGGCTGCTGCAACGATGGAGGCCGCAATCTGCACCGGAGTGGATCACCTGCATACCCTCGCGCCGGCACCCGGATCTGGTTCCAGACTTTGCCCGACGGCTTGCACGTGCCCTGCGCTTGCCGTTTCGCGCAGTCCTCCAACAGACCGGTGAGCCCGAAGAGCAAAAGTCGATGGCCAACAGCCTGCAGCAGGCACTAAACCTCGATGGTGTGCTGGAAGTGCACGAGGAGCCACTGCCTGGGCCCGTTCTTCTGGTGGACGATGTCGTCGGTTCGCGCTGGACCTTCACCGTGGCCGCATGGCTCTTGCGCCGCCACGGAAGCGGCGAGGTGTGGCCGCTCGCCCTCTCATCACTGCGAGGGAGCTGATGAACGCCGATCTCAGCCCGAACGCGCAGGCGATTCTGCTGTTGACCGCGCCGTTGCTCGCGGGCCGGCGGAGACGCCCTCCGAGGCCGCGGACCCAGCGAGGGAGCGTGGGTGCGGCCAAGCTGCGTCCACTGAGCACCGCTGAGTATCGCGATTTCGCCAAGCGGCTTCGGGCCATCCGCCGCGAGCCAGCCGATTTGCTCGGTAGTGACGCTCGGGAAACGGTGCGGGAATCCCTCGCCAGCCTGGACGCCGAGCGAATTCACCGGCTTCTTGGCCGCGGATTCCTCCTGGCGCAGGCGGTCGAACGATGGCGTACCCGCGCCCTGTGGGTGGTTACCCGGGCTGATCCGGACTATCCGCGAAAGCTGAAGACCCGGATGCGAGGAAACGCCCCGCCGGTCCTCTACGGGTGCGGGGATCGCACGATTCTGGACGGTGGCGGGCTGGCGGTTGTGGGTTCCAGGAAGGTCAAGGAAGACCTCATCGAGTACACGGAAGACGTTGGCAAGCTCAGCGCTGAAGCCAACACGACGATCATCTCCGGCTGCGCGCGCGGAGTCGACCAGGCCGCGATGAGGGGTGCGTTGGAGGCAGGAGGTCGGTCGGTCGGCGTCCTGGCCAACGGGCTCGAACGGGCGGCCCTGAACCGAGGAAACCGCAGTGCCCTGATGGAGGGACAACTGGTGCTTGTTTGTCCCTACGATCCCGCAGCCCGCTTCGTGGTGGGCCATGCCATGCAGCGCAACAAGCTCATCTACGCGCTGTCGGACGCCGCCCTTGTGGTAAACTCGGACCATGGGCATGGGGGTACCTGGGCAGGGGCAACCGACCAACTGGACAAGCTGAGGTTCGTGTCGGTTTACGTGCGCGCCAGCGGCAGGCGCTCCAAAGGCCTCGAAGGCCTGCTTGACCGTGGTGCCACGTCATGGCCGAATCCCCGGACACCAGACGAATTGGAACGAGTTCTCCGAGGTGAACCCCTCGAAGATCAGTCCCCCGCATCTGCTCCAACCAAATCCGGGCAGTACGATCTTTCCCTTGCCGAGTCCTCGGAAGTACGGGAGGATCGGCCGGACCAGTCGACCAAGGCACAAGGCGAGGACGCGACCAGCGATGGACCGGAGGACGGTACGTTAACCGCTGCCGTCGAGCACCGACCCGAGTTGGCTGAGACTGCTTCCCTCGCCACACCTCGAGAGAAACTGCTGCTGTCCATCTCGGGCGACATGAGCCGCCAAGACATCTTGACCGCGTTGGGGCTCCGGAACCTCGGAAACCTGCGTAAGCGGTATCTCAAGCCCTGCCTTGAGCAGGGCTGGATCGAGATGACGATTCCCGAGAAGCCAAGCAGCGTCAACCAGCGGTTTCGGCTAACCCAAGTGGGCCGTGATCACCTCAAGGAACTCGGCCTGACGCCAACCGGCAACTAACCCCCGCCGATCCCCGTCGCGGTCGGCCGACAGTTGGTCATCGTGGCCAGCGTGGAATCGATGCTCAGGAAGAGGGCCTCGCCGGGATCCACGATCAGTTCCTCCGTCGTGCAGGTGCCGCCCGCGAGCAGCGAGATCTCGATCGAGAGCGTCTGCGAGATATCCCAGTCGAGAGTGTAGTTGGCCTCGGTCTTCCCCGTGAGCATGCCGATGTACTCGCGCCCGCGCTGGTGCACCGCGTACATCCGCGCATCGCTGAAGTTGTTGTTGATGATCCGGATCTCGATCTGATTCTCGAGGCCGGGCGTGATGGCCGGGTTCCCCTCGCCGGCGCGGGCGGCGCATGCGGTGGCGAGCGCGGTCACCGCAGTCACCAGCATCGCCCGCATGAGGAAAAGTGCCACTCCGCCGACTCTCCCGGGTGCGGCACTGTCCACCGCGGTGGACACTTCCGATCCCCCCATCGTCATCGCTGCCTCCATGCGCTTCAGGCGCGCGGCCGATTCGGGTCGCGCCCTCCGTTCAGTCGCTGTTATTCTTGCGTGCGCCCGGATTCCCCCGGCTTCATCACTCATCTTCGCCTCCCTCTCGGTCAGGATCGTCACTCAATCTGTACAGGAGTTCATCATGAAGGCTCTCGCAACGGCAGCCCTCGTCTTCGCGTTGTTCGCGTCGGCGCTCGCGCCCCCGGCCGCGCTCGCGCAGGAGCGGCGCAACATCACGGTCGACGATCTGTTCGAGCTGGAGAACGTCGGCTCGCCGGTGGTCAGTCCCGAGGGCGACTGGGTCGCGTACACGGTCTCTCGCACCTCCCTGGAGGATGAACGCTCCTATACCCGCGTCTACATGGCGCCGGTCGCGGGCGGCGACCCCGTCCCGCTCACGCGCGACAAGCAGTCTGCCGGCTCCCCCGCCTGGAGCCCGGACGGCCGATACCTCACCTTCACGGCGGCGCGCGACGGCGACCCGACCCAGGTGTGGGCGCTCGACCGGCGCGGCGGCGAAGCCTTCCCCCTGACCGACGTCGAGCAGGGCGTCGGCGGATACCGCTGGTCGCCCGACGGCACGCGCCTCCTCCTCACCATCCGCGATGCCGAGGAAGAGAATGAGGATGCGAAGCCCAACGCTCCCCAGGATCCGTGGGTCATCGACCGCATCCAGTTCAAGCGGGACGGAGCCGGATACCTGACCGGCTCACGCATGACGCACCTGTATGTCTACAAGATCGATGCCAAGGAGTTGCGGCAGCTCACCACCGGGCGCTGGAATGAGTCCCTGGGCGTCTGGAGCCCGGACGGCACGCAGATCGCGTTCGTCTCCAACCGGACGGAAGATCCCGACCTGAACGCCAACAACGACATCTGGGTGGTCTCGGCGGACCTGGAGGAGCCCACCGACGCTCCCCGGCAAATCACAACCAACCCCGGTTCCGACGGCTCACCGCAGTGGAGCCCGGACGGACGCTGGATCGCCTATTCCACCGGTATCCGCCCCGACCTGATCTGGTACGCCACCACGCACCTCGCCGTGGTCTCGGCGGACGGGGGCGAGCCCCGCCTGCTCACCACGGAGCTGGACCGCAACGTGCGTTCCCCGCGCTTCTCGCCGGACGGCGAATGGATCTGGTTCGGGCTCGAGGACTCCTCCGAAAACCACATCGCCCGCATTCGTCCCGACGGCTCGGATCTGGAGCGGCCGGTTTCCGGAGGACTGTCGGCTTCGGGTTTCGACGGGCGCGGCGGCACCTTCGCGGCCCTGGTCAACCACCTGGACCGCCCCGGCGAGATCTACGCCGTCGAGGACTTCGATGACGGACAAGCCTCGCTCCGCCGCATCACGGGCCACAACGACGACTTCCTCGAGACGGTCAACATCGCCGAGACCCGCAACATCCAGTTCCCCTCCGAGGGCGGGATCGAAGTCGAGGGGTTCGTCACCTTCCCGCCTGACTACGAGGAAGGACGGGCCTATCCCACCATCCTGCGCATCCACGGGGGCCCGGTCTCCCAGTACAGCCACTCCTTCCAGTTCGAGTCGCAGCTCTTCGCGGCCCACGGCTACGTGGTCGTGCGCACCAACCCGCGCGGCTCGTCCGGCTACGGACAGGACTTCTCGGCGGCACTGTGGGCGGACTGGGGCAACCCCGACTTCAAGGACGTGATGGCGGGCATCGACTACGCCATCCAGCAGGGCTGGACCGACCCCGACCGGCTCGGCGTGGGCGGCTGGTCGTACGGCGGTATCCTCACCAACTACGTCATCACCCAGACCGACCGCTTCGAGGGCGCCATCACCGGGGCCAGCGAAGTGCTCTACATCGCCAACTACGGGCACGACCACTACCAGCGGCAGTGGGAGGCCGAGCTCGGGCTCCCCTGGGAGGGCGACAACCGCGACAACTGGGAGCGCATCAGCCCCTTCAACAAGGTGCACGAGGTCACCACCCCGACCCTCATCATGGGCGGAGAGGTCGACTGGAACGTGCCCATCCTCAACTCCGAGCAGCTCTACCAGGCGCTGCGCCGGCGGGGCGTGCCCACCCAGCTCGTGGTCTATCCGGGCCAGAGCCACGGCATCCGCGTCCCCAGCTACCAGAAGGACCGCTACGAGCGCTACCTCGCCTGGTACGACCGCTGGGTCATGAACGCCAACCGTCCGGTGAGCTGAAGGATGAGAATCATCGTCAACGGCCAGCAGGCCTTCGGCGCGAGCGTCCTCAAGGCGCTGGTCGAGCGCGGCGAGGACATCGTGGGCGTCTACACCCGTCCCGAAAAGCCCGGTCAGCGCCCCGACCCCCTCGCGGAAGCGGCCCGCCAACACGGCCTGCCCCTCTTCCAGCCCTCCTCCTTCAAGAACGAGGACACCTGGGCTCAGATGAAGGCGCTTCGCCCCGATCTGGGGGTGATGGCCTACGTGACCCTCTTCGTGCCCGAGCAGGCCCTCGACATCCCGACCCACGGGACCATCCAGTATCACCCCTCGCTGCTCCCGCTCCATCGCGGCCCCAGCTCCATCAACTGGCCCATCATCTGGGGCAGGGAGAAGACGGGACTCTCGATCTTCTGGCCCGACGACGGGCTCGACGAGGGCCCGATTCTCCTTCAGAAGGAAGTCGATGTCGGGGATCACACCCTGGGCAGCCTCTACTTCAACCACCTCTTCCCCATGGGCGTCGACGCCATGCTCGAGGGCGTGGACCTGGTGCGCGCGGGCGAGGCGCCTAAGATCCCGCAGGATCATTCCGCGGCCACCTACGAGGGATGGTGCAAACACGAGCACGTGCGGGTGTCCTGGAATCTGCCGCTGCGCCGGACGTGGAACCTCGTGCGCGGCGCGGATCCCCAGCCGGGGGCGTGGAGTACGTTCAACGGCGCCTGGGTCAAGCTCTACGGCGCTTCGCGGATCGACGAGGCGCTTTCGATTCGCCCGGGGCAGGTCACCGGCATCGGCCCGAAGGGGATTCGCGTCGCGGCACCCGACGGCCAGTTGCTGATCGCCAAGGTGCGGCCCGAAGGGGGGAAGAAGATGGCCGCGGGCGAGTGGGCGGAGTCGGCCGGGTTGGCAAAAGGCATGTTCTTCATTTGATGGACGGAACGTATTCGAGAGACGGCTGCATGCACCTGGGACCAGGGGACACGGCGTGAAGAACGCGGCTTCGCAGGAAGACAGAAGGCGGGCGCTGGAGAGGATGATTTCGCAGGTCGGCCGTCGCTTTCCCGAGGTCAGGACCATCAGCGCGGCGGAGCTCCGCGAGCGCTTGCCCGCCAACGATACCGTGCTCGTCGACGTGCGCTCTCCGGCGGAACGGGCGGTGTCCACCCTGCCCGGAGCGATCATCCCCGAGGAGTTCGAGGGCCAGCTCGAGGAACTGGGAGACTGTACCGTGGTCGCCTACTGCACTGTGGGCGCGCGGAGCTCGAAGTACGCACGCCGCATGAGCAGGAAGGGCGTGCCGGTGCTGAACCTGGAGGGAAGCCTGCTCGCCTGGACGCACGCGGGCGGCGAACTCACCGACGGCTCGTCACAGACGACGAGGCTTCACGTGTACGGGCCCAGGTGGAATCTCGCCGCGGACGGATACGAGGGCGTTTGGTAACACGAGGTCGTTTGTCGACTGGGCGCCCGCCGGGGGTGGGCGGCTGCATGCCTTTCTCCCTGGTGCTCGCGCTTCTGCTTGGCACCGCCGCCGCCAGCGCTCAGATCCCTCAGATTCCTCTCCCCCCGGAGTGGTCCAACTCCAGCGAGTTCAGCTTCATCCAGACCCGGGGCAACACCGAGTCGACCACGTTCGGGCTCGCCAACGAACTGATTACGGAGTGGGAGCGGACCGAGACCAGGCTGGAGTTCGGAGCTCTGCGCACCAACACCAGCCGCTTCAAGCGCTCCGCCATCGGCACCGCCGACGATTACAGGGTCGAAGAGGAAAGCGAGACCCGGGTTTCCGCAGAGAACTACCACATCCGCTTCCGCGGCGACCGCGAGTTCTCGGAGCGGTCGTCGGTGTTCGGCCAGCTTGGATGGACCCGCAACACCTTCACCGGCATCGATGGCCGCTACGTGCTGGTCGCCGGCATGTCGACGCGCTGGCTGGAGGATGAAGTGCACCAGCTGCGCAGCTCCTACGGGCTCACCGTGACCAGGCAGGACGACGTGGTGCCCGATCCCGACGCAGCCAACACCTTCATCGGACTCCAGGTCTCCGGCGAATACGAGATCCAGCTGACCGACAACACGGAGTTGAAGAGCACCCTGGTGGTGGACGAGAACGGCTTCAATCCGGCGGACCTGCGCGCGGACTGGGTGACCTCGCTGGGCGTTTCGATGAGCGAGCACTTCGGGCTGCAGGCCAAGTTCCAGTACCAGTTCGACAACCGGCCGTCGCTGGTCGACGTCCCGCTCACCAGCATGCAGGGGGAGTCTGCGGGCAAGGTGCCCATCCCGCTGGACAAGTCGGACCGGGTGCTCACCATGGCTCTGGTGGTGAATTTCTAGGACGGGGTTGCATTTGCGCAAACCCGCGGGTCTTTCGACTTTTTCAGGCCCGACAGTCGATCCGTTGCATGGAGTAACCGAGATGAAGATCCGTCCTGCCAGCGTCCTCTGCTTCCTCGCCCTTCTCGCGCTCGGCGCGTCGTCCCTCACCGCCCAGGAACCTGCGCGCATCGTCGTGGAGGAAGGGGTGCTCACCCTCCAGCCCGGTGAGAGCGGACAGATCACGGCCAGCGTTGTCGATGCCGACGGGAACGCCGTCGATGCCCCGATCATGTACATGGCCCGGGGCGCGCGCGGGCGCTTGGACGTGAACAGAACCACCGGCACCGTCGAGGCGGTGTACGGGGGTGACTACCTGGTGACGCTGATGGTCGCCACCGACCGCAACATCCGCGCGGAGATGACCGTCTCGGTGCCGTACCCGGCCCTCGACCGGGTCGAGATCTCGCCGGGCGAGAACGGGCGCTTCTACGTGGGCACGGTGATGCGCCACCGGGCCGCCGTGTACGACGCGGTCGACGATGTCCGCGGCGACGTGGAGCTGGGCTGGAGCACCAGCGACGAGTCGGTGGCCAGCGTCGACCGCTTCGGCGTGTTCAGCGCGCACGCACCCGGCCGGGTCACCCTGACCGCGGCCGCCGAGGGGATCGCCGGAGAGGTGGTCTACGACGTGGTCGCGAGCCCGGTCACCTCGATTGCGCTGTCGGGGAGCCAGGAGGTGGGTCGTACCGGCGACGTAATCCGCTTCGAAGCCACCCCGATGGGAGGCGACGAGGCCAGCGACGTCCCCGTGACCTATTCGGTCGTGCCCTACGCGGACATCGAGGCCACCGCGGACTTCGCGCCCGCCGAGATCGACCAGCAGGGCCGCTTCGTGGCGTACCGGCCGGGCGTGTACACGGTCATGGCCACCGTTCCGGGCCACTCTGCCAACCAGACCATCCGCATCGAACCGCGCAACGTGAGCGAGACGGTGGAGTTCATCGGCCAGGGCGCCGTGCGCGACGTGCCCACTTCCGACCTGTGGGTGTGGGAGGGGGTCGACGGCCGCGACTACGCCATCACCGGCACCTGGGGCGCCTACGGCGCGACCTACTGGTGGGACGTGACCGATCCGGCGGCTCCGGTCATGACCGACTCGCTGGTGGTGGACGCGCGCACCACCAACGACGTGAAGGTCTCAGAGGACGGCCGCGTCTGCGTGATCTCGCGCGAGGGCGCCTCCAACCGGCGCAACGGCATCGTCATCGTGGACTGCTCGGACCCGCGCAACGTGGAAATCCTCTCCACCTTCGACGACGAGCTGACCGGCGGCGTCCACAACGTCTTCGTCTACGACAACCACGTGTACGCGGTGAACAACGGCGTCCGCTTCGACGTGATCAACATCGAGGACCCGACCAGCCCGCACCGGGTGGGCCGCTTCGAGCTGGACACCCCCGGCCACGGCATTCACGACATCTGGATTGTGGACGGGATCGCGTATACGTCCAACTGGGCCGACGGGGTGGCGGTCATCGACGTGGGCGGGGGCGACCGGGGCGGCAGCCCCTCGAACCCGGTGCTGATGAGCCGTTTCGCCGACATCGGCGGGGCGACCCACGCGGCCTTCCCGTACTGGAGCCCGACCGGCCGCTTCTACATCTTCATGGGCGACGAGATCGGCCGCCCCGGCTTCAACGACCTGGACGCCGAGCGCACGCCCCCGCGCATGGCCGGCTACATCCACGTCGTCGACTTCACCGACCCCAACAACCCCGAAGAGGTCGCGCGCTACGAGATCCCGGAGGCCGGGTCGCACAACATGTGGATCGACGGAGACCGCCTCTACGCAGCGTATTACAACGGTGGCACCCGCGTCATCGACATCTCCGGCGAGCTCAAGGGCAACCTGGGGCTGCAGGGCCGCGAGATCGCGCACTACGCCGCCAACGATCCCGACGCCTTCGTGCCCAACGCGCCATTCAGCTGGGGCCCGCAGATTCACAAGGGACACCTGTTCATCGCCGAGCACCACTCCGGGCTCTGGTCGGTGAGGCTGCAGCCGAGGAGGACGCTGGTTCCGTGACGAAGGGCCTGTCGCGGCGCCATCGCCGCGTCGAGTCACTCCGGCTCGCGGCCGCCGCGCTGCTGGCGGTGCTTGTCGTCGCGCCCGAACCAGCCCAGGCGCAGTCGTACCGGGCATACGTGGCCGCGGAGTCGGAGGACGAGGTGGCGGTGCTCGAGTTCACGCCCGAAGCCGGGCTCTCGGTGGAGAAGGTCATCCGGGTGGGCCGCTGGCCCGCCGAGATCGAGGGGCCGCACGGGATGTTTTTCGACCCGTCCGGCGAATACTGGTACCTGACGCTCGGGCACGGCTTCCCGAACGGCTACCTGCTCAAGTACGAGACCGGCCCCGACACGGTGGTGGCCGCCACCGAGCTCGGGTTCTTCCCCGCGACCGTGTCGCTCACCCCCGACGGCGTGCTGGCCTTCGCGGTCAACTCGAACTTCTACGGCGACCACGTCCCGAGCACGGTGTCGGTGGTGGACACCGAGGACATGTACGAGATCGAGCAGGTGACCACCTGCACCATGCCGCACGGGTCGCGCATGTCGCCGGACGGCATGTACAACTACTCGGCGTGCATGATGGACGACCAGCTGGTGGAGATGTCCACCTTCTCGCTCGAGGTGACCCGGCGGCTCAACCTGGTGACGGGAGAGCCGGTCGACGAGCCGGTCGCCCACGGCGCGAGGATGGGCGGCAGGATGGGCGGCGGAGCCACCAGTGACATGGCCGGCGGGATGGGCGGCTCCGGCATGGCCGCCTGCTCCCCGACCTGGACCACGCTCTCCGGCGACGGGCGCTTCGTCTACGTGGCCTGCAACCGCGGCAACGAGATCGTCCAGGTGGACATCGAGTCCTGGAGCGTGGCCCGGCGCATCGCCGCCGAGGGCGCGCCCTACAACCTGGCCCTCACCCACGACGGCTCGCGTCTGCTCGCGACCCTCAAGGGCAGCGGCCACTTGGCGGTGTGGGATCTCGACACCGGCGAGCAGCTGGCGAAGATCGAGAGCACCCAGGAGGTTACCCACGGGGTCGTCGTGACGTCGGACAACCGCTTCGCCTTCGTCACCGTCGAAGGAATCGGGGGACAGCCGGGCATCGTCGAGGTCATCGACCTCGCGACCTACGAGCGAGTGGGAATGGCGGAGACAGGCAAGCAGGCGGGGGGCATCACGCTGGTTCCCGGAGCCAGCTAGTGGCCTCGGGCAACACACCTCCCTACCGCTGGGCGGCCGGGGTGGCGGGCGCCGTGTTCCTCCTCTACGCGGCGACCGTGGCTCCCACCACGGCGTTCTGGGACACGAGCGAATACATCGCCACCGGGCACATGCTCGGCATCCCGCACCCTCCGGGGAACCCGCTCTTCGTCGTGCTCGCCCGCGCCTGGGACATCCTGCTGGCTCCCCTGGGAATCTCGACCGCAGTCCGCATCAACCTCCTCTCGGCGGCGGTGAGCGCGGCCGCCCACGGCTTCTGGTTCCTCGTCGTCCATCACATCCTGCGCTTCTTTTCCTCCGACCGGCGCTTCCGGCTGGTGGGGGCGTGCGCGGCGGTCCTGATCAGCGCGACGGCGTTCACGGTCTGGAACCAGTCCAACGTGAACGAGAAGGTCTACACCGTCTCCCTCCTCACCATCGCCCTCCTGACCTGGCTCACCTTCCGCTGGCAGGAGAACCTCGGAAAGGGAAGGGAAGACAACCTGCTGGTATTGATGGCGTTCATCATGGCGCTCTCCGTGGGGAACCACCTCATGGCGCTGCTGGTGCTGCCCTCCCTCTTCCTCTTCATCCTCGCGGTGCGCGCACGCACGCTCCTCAGCCCGCGCCTCTACGCGAGTTCGCTGGTGGCGGTCCTCCTCGGGCTGAGCATCCACCTCTTCCTGCCCATCCGCTCCGACCTCGACCCGGTCATCAACGAGGCTCAGCCGACCTGCGAAGGGGTCTCCGACGCGCTGGTGAGCGTCGCCACCTACGGCAACGCGGGATGCGAGGAGCTGTCATCGGCGCTCAAGCGGGAGCAGTACGCCAAGCCGCCGCTCGTTCCCCGTCAGGCGCCGCTCCTCGCCCAGTACGGCAACTGGATGCAGTATTTCGACTGGCAGTGGGCCCGCGGCGTGGCCTTCGCGGACAACCGCTTTCCTCCCAGCCGGCTCCTCTTCACGCTGCTGTTCCTGGCGCTGGGCGCACTCGGCCTGCGCGAGCACTACCGGAAGGACCGTGCCAGCTGGCTCTATCTGGCCTCGCTCTTCGGCATCCTCTCCGTCGGGCTGGTCTACTATCTGAACTTCAGGCTCGGTTATTCCTTCCCCGACCAGGGAATCGAGAAGGAAGTGCGCGAGCGCGACTACTTCTTCGTCGTCGGTTTCTCGGTCTGGGGCCTCATCTCGGGGATCGGCCTCGCGGGCCTGTGGAAGTCGCTGTCGAGAAACCTGGGGTCGATGAAGATGGCCTCGCCGGTGCTCCTGCTGGCGCTGCTGCCGCTGGTCCTCAACTTCCAGCGCGCGAGCCGTTCGGACGACTATTCCGCGCGCGACTGGGCCTACAATCTGCTCATGAGCGTGGAACCCTACGCGCTCATCTTCACGAACGGCGACAACGACACCTTCCCCCTCTGGTATCTGCAGGAGGTGGAGGGCATCCGGCGCGATGTCGTCGTCGCGGTGACGTCGTACCTGAACACCGACTGGTACGTGAAGCAGTTGCGGGGCCTGAGCCGTCCCTGCGGCCCCGGCGAGGATCCGGACGCGGACCCGACCCGCATCCTCTGCCAGCGCCCCTACACCCCCGTGGGCACGGGCGCGCTGTACACCGACAACCCGGCCTCGGCGCAGGCCGCGGGACTGGTGCCGCTGGTGCTGCGCGAGCCGATTTCGCCCCCGACGCGAGCGGTGGTCAGCACCGAGCTGACCGACGACATGATCGAACGGGTCGTCATGACCGGCGTCGCGCCGCTCGCCGAGGAGCGCCGTTTTCGCCTGGGCCCGGTCACGGCCACGGTCGCGCAGGGGCGCCAGATGCAGCCGTGGATGCAGTTCGCGCTGTCCTTCATCGCCAACTCCATCGACGACCGGCCCATCTACTTCGCCTCCGCCGTCGGAGCCCCGGAGGACATGGGGCTGCGCAGGTACATCGTCCGGCAGGGTGTGGCCTATCGGCTCTGGCCCGGGGACCCGGCGCCGCTGCAGGCCCGGGGGATCGCCCAGGTGGGTGACCCGAACCGGGTGTCGGGGGTCGGAGTGTGGTTGGATACCGAGCGCACGCGCACGCTGGTGGACGAGGTGTACGTGCACCGGAGCGGCCTCCCCGAGGGGTGGGACTACTGGCGCGATCCAAGCAGCCTGGGAATCCCCACCTACTACGCCCTCGCCTATTTCGCTCTCTACCGGGAAGCCGGCCTGCGCGGAGACACCGCGACCGCCAACCGGATGCTGGAGCGGATGGAGGCCTGGAACGAGCTGGGGCTGTAGGACATCGGACTTAGTTCTGTGGACTAAGTCTATATTTTAGACCGTCCCCTCCCGCACACCCTTGTCGAGCAGCGCCACCAGCGCCTGGATGGCGTCGACGCTCGGCGTCGGCACCTCCACCAGTTGGCCGAGCTCGGAGACCACGCCTATGATGGCGTCGATCTCGAGCGAGCGGCCCGCCTCGACGTCCTGGAGCATGGAGGTCTTGTGCGCGCCGACACGCTCCGCGCCCGCGATGCGCCGCTCGATCCCGACCCGGAAGGTGATCCCCAGCTTGCCCGCCACCTCCTGGGCCTCCTCCATCAGCGTGCGCGCCAGTTGACGCGTGAGCGGGTACTGGCAGATGTCCACCAGCGTGGCGCGGGTGAGGGCGCTGATCGGGTTGAACGAGAGGTTGCCCCAGAGCTTGAGCCACATCTCGGCGCGGATGTCCTCGATGACGAACGACTTGAAGCCGGCGCGCGTGAGCAAGTCCACGAGCTGCTGGGCGCGCTCCGTGCGCGAGCCGTCGAGCTCGCCGATGGGGAAGCGGTTGCCCTCGGTGTGGCGCACCACCCCGGGTGATGCGATCTCGCCCGCCGGGAAGGTCACGGTGCCCACGATGTTGTCGACGGGGATGCTGTCGGCCAGGACGCCGTCGGGATCCAGCGACTGCAGCCGGTGCCCTGCGAACGGCCCGCCGTGCTTCTCGAAGTACCACCAGGGCAGCCCGTTCTGAACCGGGACGACCATCGTCTCGGGACCGAGCATGCCGCGGACCCCCGGCGCCACCACCGGCAGCACCTGCGCCTTCACCGCCAGAATGACGAGGTCCTGCTCGCCCACACCGTCCATGTCGCCGCGGGCGTCGAGCACGGCATGGTGCTCGGAGCCGTCGGCCATGATCAGCTTGAGTCCGCCCTCCCGTATGGCATCCAGGTGCGGACCCTGGTCGATGACCGTCACGTCCTCCCCCGCATTCGCGAGCTTCACGGCGAGCAGTCCGCCGATGGCTCCCGCGCCCACCACGCAGATCTTCATTCTGTCGTTCCCATGTTGAGATGGTGCCGGCACGCATTCTGCCGGCGCGCGTTCCTGTCGCCGCTCTTCAGCGGCCCGGCCCGAGCAGGACGGCGTTCATGAACAGAAGCTGGGTCGCCTCCGCGTACGCACGGTAGTTGGGATCCTCCGCGAATGCCACGATCTGGCCGGACCCGACGGGCTGATGGACCAGGAAGGCCTTGTTGGCCAGTTGGGGCCGGGATTCCTCCCAGACGATCCCGCCCAGGAGGAGATCGTCCTCGTCCGCGTAGCGCCCGACGTTGGTTCCGTCATCCAGGGTCACAGGGCGGAACACCCGCGAGCCCTCGACCAGGACTCCGATCTCGCCGTCGGTGCCGGAGGCGAGCCAGTGCTCGTCGTCGAGCAGCACCCTGAGGATTGCGCCGGGCACGGATGCCGGAGCTTCGTCCGCGGGGACGATGGCATCCAGGTATTCGATGGGCTGGTCGGGCGTGCCCGGGTCCGGGGGATCGTCGGCCTCGGCACGGCCGCCGCGGCGCTCGGCGGTGCTGGCGAGCAGCCCCGCCCGCGTGGCCCAGCGGGTCGACTCGGCCATGGTGATCAGGGTGCCGCCCCCGCGCATCCACTCGCTCAGCCGGTCCTGCAGGCCGCCGCCGACCGCGCCCGAGTAGTTGCCGCTGGGGAAGACGATCACGTCGTAGCGGTTGAGGTCAGCGCGTCCCAGGCTGGAGGCGCGCACGACCGTGGTGGCCTGGGCGTAGCGGCGCTCCAGGACGTAGCGGGTCCAGCCCACCGAGTAGGTCTGGCCGGGCTCGTCGTAGACCAGCAGCACCCTCGGCTCGCGCAGCCCCCGCGTGGACCGGCTGCCCAGCGACGCTCCCTCGGTCACGTAGGCGTCGTCGATCGGGACCACTTCCGCCCCGTGGGCCCCGGCGATGCGCCCCAGCGTCGCGCGCAGGTCGGGTCCGTTCTCGGCCGTGCGCACGATCGCGGTGCCCATCGGGAATTCGCGCCCGTCCAGGGTGAAGCGGGCACCGGCGGCCCGCACACGCACGCCTTCGCGCAGGGCTTCCACGACCGCGCCGGCCGCGTTGGTGCCCCACGGCAGGAGGTAGCCGACGGTGGCGGCGGGAAGCACCAGCGCCTCCGGCTCGCGGTTGGCGGCGACGAGGTCGCCGGCTGCCCCGGTTGGACGGTCGACGGTGATCGCCTCCACATCCCAGAGCAGCGACTGGCTCCACGCGGTCAGGTCGTAGATCTGGTCGGGCTCGCGCCGGGCGCGGCGTTCGATCTGCTCCTGGACGAAGTCCTCCGCCATCGGCACGTGCGCGTCGAGCAGGTTGCGCGCGAAGCGGTGGGCCGGCTGGTCCATGGGGACGATGAAGGTCCCCTCGGTCGGAAGTTGCCTGCCCGCCACGTTGACCGACCCATCGGCCTCGCGCACCTCGATGCCGTTGCGCACCAGCATGCGAGCCAGCCGATCCGCCATCCCCGGGTCGTGCGCCGAGTGGAGCACGTACTCGGCCACGCCCTGGCCGCCCAGTTCGATGCCCTCGCGGCGGAAGGCCAGGTAGTCGCGGAGGATGCTCTCGCGGTTGACGGCGGACGTGTGCGCCGTGGCCATCGCGGCCGTGAAGTGGTGCAGGACGCCGTCCCCGTAGGTCAGCATGTCGCCATCGGACTGCTCGAGCACCAGCGCCCGCGCCGACGCCTGTTCGTAGGTCATGCCAAGCGCGCCGTGATTCATGGGCCACATGTCCACGTAGCCCGGATAAAAGGCGTCGTAGACGTCCCGGTTGAAATAGGCGAAGCCCCGCGCGTCGAAGGCGGCGGCGTTGGCGCGCCCGAACACGTCCATGAGCGCGATCTGGCGCTCTCCGTACCATGGGTTCTCCGGGGGCGCAGTGGGCGGGAAGAAGTAGGTGGCGTCGCCGCCCATCTCGTGCAGATCGGCGACGATCTGCGGCCAGTACTCCAGGAACACGCGCACCTTGCCCTGCGTTTCCGACTGGCTCTGGATGAACAGGTCGCGGTTCAGGTCGAACAGGTAGTGGTTGACGCGGCCTCCCGGCCAGCGCTCGTCGTGCTCCGCCGAGTACGCTTCGACGTTGGGTCGGACCGCCGCCGCCATGGTGTTTTCCTGGACGAAGCGGTTGCGCCCGTCCGGGTTCTCGTTCGGATCGATGAGCACCAGCGATTCGGCGAAGATGAGGTCGACGTCGGGGTCGTTCTGAGCGGCCAGCAGGTGGTAGGCCTCCATCATGGCCGCCCCGCTCGAGCTGATCTCGTTCCCATGGATGCCGTGCATGAGCGCGGTAACCACCGGCAGCCCGGCGATGAGCTCGTCGGCCTCGGCGTCCGACAGCCCTTCGGGGTAGGCCAGCCGCGCCAGTCCGGCCTTCACCTCCTCCAGCGACGCGATCCGCTCCGGCGACCCGATCACCATGATGACCAGCGGCCGCCCCTCCCAGCTGTCGGCGTAGTGGATCAGGTGGGTGCGGTCCGGAGCCGCCTCGGCCAGCACCTCGAAGTAGCGCACGACCTGGTCGGGCGGCGTAACCACCTCCCAGACCTCGTGCCCCACCACGGACTGTATCGTGGGGATGGCGGCGTCGTACGTCGTACCGGGAACGAACTCGCCCGGCGAGGCGGGCGCCTGGGGACCGGGGAGCTGCAGCAGGGCGGCGAGGGCGATGGTGGCAAGCATGATTCTCGCGGAGGATGGGGGTCAGGCGTGCGTGGTCCGCGCAACGCGAGCGGAGCCAGAGGACACGCGGACGGAACCGGATGATTCTAAGGAGGCGGCGGGGTTACCGGAACATGCGGGAGCCCGAACAGGGGATGAGGGGCACGGCGTTGGCGGCAGCTCGGGCATCCGACATGATGCCGCCCATCTGCGCCTGAGGCTCAGGCGTGTAGGTTGTTCGAGGGCCGTTCCCCAACGGCCTGTGAGGACGCGGGGGCTCTGACCCCTGCCCAATCCATGGACTCCCGCCATTCCGCACATCCCCCAGCATCTCCAATGACTCGGAACCGCCTCAACATCTTCATCGCCAGCCCGCTCGAGCCCGAACAGGTGGAGCGCATCCGCGCCGTCGACCCCGAGCGGCTCGAAGTCGTCCATGACCCGGATGTCCTTCCCCCCAAACGCTACGAAGCCGACCACACCGGTCCGGCCGACTTCCGCCGCACACCGGAACAGCAGGCTCGCTGGCGGGCGCATCTCGGGCGCGCCGACATCCTCTGGGACTTCCCGCCACGCAATCCGGACGGCAGCGGGGGGCTCGCATACGCGCCCAACGTGCGCTGGATCCAGGGGACCAGTTCAGGTGTGGGCCGCACGGTCGAAGCGTTGGGCCTCCTGGACTCGGATCTGCTCATCACGACCGCGCGCGGCGTGCACGGCGGCCCGCTGGCGGAGTTCGTCTTCCTGATCCTGCTCGCACACGTGCGCAAGTTCGCGCATCTCGCCGACCTCCAACGCCGGCACCTGTGGGAACGTTTCTGCGGAGAGGAGCTGGAGGGCAGGACGCTTGCCACCATCGGAGCGGGGGAAGTCGGCCGCCAGGTGGCGCGGGTCGGCCGAAGCTTCGGGATGAGGATCGTGGCGCTGGCCAGCCCGGGATCGCGCCGCTCAGCCGCAGAGCTTGGCGTGGACGCGCTCCATCCGAACGACGCCATGCACGAGATGCTGGCGGAAACCGACGCGCTGGTCCTCAGCGTCCCCCACACGCCGGAGACCGACAGGCTCATCGACGACGCCGCGTTGCGGGCGCTCAAGCCGGGTGCGGTGCTGGTCAACGTGGCGCGGGGCGGAGTCGTGGACGAGCCAGCCCTCCTCGAGGCTTTGGGCGACGGACGTATCGCCCTCGCCGGCCTCGACGTGTTCGCGGATGAGCCGCTCCCGCCCGACAGCCCCTTCTGGGACATGCCCAACGTGATCGTCAGCCCCCACTCCTCTGCGAACGCCGCAAGCGAGAACCGGAAGATCACCGACATCTTCCGCCACAACCTCCGCTGCTACCTGGACGGACGCCTGGGCGACATGCGCAACGTCTTCCGGAGCGAGCGGATGTACTAACAGGCCACGGCGCCTGCTTTCCGCAACCTCAGGCCCCCGGCAACCGGTACGACACGGACTGGCCTACCGCTTTGTCCACGGTCTCCGGGGTTAGCAGAACGGTCACGGACACCGTGAGCGCACCCGCGGCGGCGATGTTGAGCGAGAGCGCCGTCGCGGCCGCCTCGTCGGGAAGGTCGACGATCAGAATGAGGTCCGTGTCGCCGAAGGCGTAGTAGAACCCCTCCAGACTTCCGCCAACGCTCTCGACGGTCTGACGCAGGGCAGCCTCGCGGCCGCTGCCCCCCTCGGCGAGCAGCCCCTCCAGGCCGGATCGCGTATAGCTGGTTCGGAACATGTACTTGGCCATGCTGTTCTCCTTGCCCAAGTGATCGATGGCCATGGGGCAATCTACTCCCTCATAGAGGATGGCCGCCTCGACGAGACGAGAGCCCCGACCGCTTCCATCCCCAGGGCTACGTTCTCGTTCCGCTCACGCCTGCGCGCACATCTCCACGGCCTCCCTCAGCGAGCGCAGGGGGTCGCTGCTTTGGGGGATGAACTCGTGGGCCATGTAGCCGGTGAACCCCGTGTCGCGGATCGCGCGCACGATGGCCGGATAGTTGAGTTCCTGCGACTCGTCGATCTCCGCGCGCCCGGGGACGCCGCCGGTGTGGTAGTGGCCGATCCAGTCGCGGGCGTCGGTCAGGGTGCGGATGATGTCGCCTTCCATGATCTGCATGTGGTAGATGTCGTAGAGGATGCGCACCCGGGGGGAGTTGACGGCGCGGATGATCTCGAGGGCGTAGGACATGTGGTCGCCGATGTAGTCCACGTGGCCGCCCGGCTTGGAGTTGAGCGCCTCGACCAGGATCGTGACCCCTTCGGCTTCGGCGATGGGCGCGCATTCCCGCAGACAGCGGATCGAGTTTTCGATGGCCGGCGCATTCGGCATGCCGCGGCGGTTGCCGAAGAAGCAGATGACGTTGGGGACGCCCTCACGCGCGGCCCGGGGGATGTGCTCTTCGAAGGCGCGGATGATGCCCGCGTGATTGCGGGGCTCGTTGAGTCCGTCTTCGATCGTGCCCGCGCCGACATCACCGCACGAGACCGCCAGGCCGTGGTCGTGCGCGACCGCCCATTCCTCCACGAGCAGGAGGTCGATGGCGGGCAGCCCCATCTCCGCCACCGCTGCGCAGAAGGGCTGCAGGGGGATGTCCTCGAAGCACCAGCGGGCCACGGACTGGGTGATGCCGGTCTGGGCGACCGTTGCGCCGGCAAGCGCCCGGCCGGCCCCCGGTACCATCAGCCCCAGCGAGGCGGCGCCGGTTGCTTTCAGGACTTCGCGACGTGTAAGGTTGGGCATCGTTCCCAAGCCTCCAATTCGTTCGGAGAAACCTCGTCCCGACACGGCCGCGTCAGGCGGCGGAAACGGTAACCCATGAAGCGAAGGCGGGCCATCGGCGTGCTCGGCGGGATCGTGGGCGGTCCCCTGCTCGCGCCGGAAGGCGCCTTTGCGGAGCTGGTCGCCTGGGCCGACCGGGTGCGCGCCTCCGCCGGGTCGCCCGTGGGGACGAACGAGGCTGCGCCACAAGTGGCCGCGAGCCTCCTCACCCCACCCCGCGCGCGCTCCATGGCCGCCATCGCCGAGGCGATCATCCCCGCGACCGACACCCCGGGTGCATCGGAGGCCGGGGTGACGGAATTCGTGGCCGCCCTGGTGGATGGGTGGCTGGACGACGACGACCGCGACCGTTTCCTCGCCGGCCTTGACACCGTGAATCCGTCGGCCCGCGACCGCTTCGGACGCGACTTCGCGGACTGCACCGCGACCCAGCAGGCCGCCCTGGTGGGCGACCTCGACGCCGAGCTGACCCGCCTCCGCGACGACCCCGATTCGGACGAGACGCAGCACTTCTTCCACGACGTGAAGCGGTTCACCCTGACCGCGTACTTCACCTCGGAGGTCGGCCTGGAGGCCATCGGTTACCGCACCACCTTCCCGGCCTTCGAGGGGTGCGCCCCGCTGACCGCGGCGGAACGGGGCCCATGAACGTCCGCCGCAGGCGCCAGGAATACGACGCCATCGTCGTCGGCTCGGGGATGTCCGGGGGCTGGGCGGCCAAGGAGCTCACCGAGCTGGGCGCGACCGTCCTGGTCCTCGAAGCCGGGCCCGCGATCGTGCCCGAACGGGACTACGCCGAGCACACCCGCCCGTCGGAGATGCCCTACCGGGGCTGGAACGACCGCAAGGCCTTGGCCGCCGACCAGCCCATCCAGAGCCAGTGCTACGCCTGCGACGAAGTGGCGCGCAAGTTCTTCGTCAACGACAACGAGCACCCCTACACCAGCGACTCGGAGGAGCCCTTCCTCTGGATCCGCGGGCGCCAGGTGGGAGGCCGCTCGATCATGTGGGCGCGCCAGTGCTACCGGCTGAGCGACCTCGACTTCGAGGCCAACGCCCGCGATGGCCACGGCATCGACTGGCCCATCCGCTACGCCGACATCGCACCCTGGTACGACCACGTCGAGGCCTTTGTCGGCATCAGTGGACAGGCCGAGGGGCTGGCCCAGGTGCCGGACGGGGTCTTCCTGCCGCCCATGCCGATGTCGTGCGTCGAGGAGCACATGCGCGACTCGATCGAGAGCGCGTTCGGCGGCACCCGGCGCATGACCATCGGCCGTACCGCAGTGCTCACACGCGACCACAAGGGCCGCCGCGCCTGCCACTACTGCGGTCCCTGCCACCGCGGCTGCCGCACCCGCAGCTACTTCAGCTCCATCAACGCGACCCTGCCCGCGGCGGAGGCGACCGGCCGCCTGACCCTCCGCCCCAACAGCGTGGTGCCCAGCGTCATCTGGGACCCGCAGCGGGGACGGGTAACCGGCGTGCGCGTCATCGACCGCGAGAGCCACGAACAGCTTGAGTTCCACGCCCGCACCGTCTTCCTCGGAGCTTCGGCCCTGGAATCGACACGCATCCTGCTCAACTCGACGTCGTCCGACTTCCCCGAAGGCCTGGCCAACTCGAGCGGCGTGCTCGGCAAGTACCTCATGGACCACGCCATGTGCGACGACACGACGGCCGTCTTCGACGGCTGGGAGGATCGCACCACGCGCGGCCGGCGTCCCAACGGCATCTACATCGCGCGTTTCGCCAACGTCACCGAGCCATCCTCCGATTTCGTGCGCGGCTACGGGTTCCAGGGCGCGGCGGAGCGGGTGGGATGGGGACGCGGGGTCTCCATGCCGGGCTTCGGAGCCGACTTCAAGCGCGAGCTCATGCGCCCGGGACCCTGGCAGTTCCGGCTGCACGCCTTCGGCGAGTGCCTCCCGCGGGAGGAGAACCATGTGGCCCTCGACCCGGAGCAGGTCGACGCCTGGGGCATCCCCACGCTCCGCATCCGCTGCGAGTGGAGCGGGAACGAGCGCGCGATGATGCGCGAGGCCGTCGACCAGGCCGCCGAAATGCTGGAGGCGGCCGGCGGTCGGGACGTCAGGCCCCAGCCGGTCATCTCTCCTCCGGGGTTGGCCATCCACGAAATGGGAACCGCGCGCATGGGCCGCGACCCGGCCACCTCGGTGCTGAACGGCTTCAACCAGGCGTGGGACGTACCCAACCTCTTCGTCATCGACGGAGCGGCGATGACCTCGTCCGGATGCCAGAACCCGTCGCTGACCTACATGGCGCTCGCAGCCCGCACGAGTCACTACGCCGTGTGGGCCTCGCGCCGGGGCGAAATCTAGAGATTACACAAAATACGCAAATTACGTAATCAGTCGCTCCCGCCATGGAAGACACCACTCCTCACTTCTTTCCCACACCCGGGGACCTGCGCGCCTGGTTCGAGGCCAACCACGACATGGTTGACGTGATGTGGGTCGGGTACTACAAGAAGGCCACGAAGCTCCCCAGCGTCACCGTCGGCGAATCCGTGGATGCCGCCCTCTGCTTCGGATGGATCGACGGCCTGAAACGCTCCGTCGACGACAAGGCCTACAAGATCCGCTTCACCCCGCGCCGACGCCGCAGCCAGTGGAGCGCCCGCAACCTGGGGCGCATGAAGCAACTGCTCGCGCAGGGAGTCGTGGCCGAACCGGGGCTGGCCGCCTACGAAAGGCGCGACAAGAGCAAGGACAGGGCAGCGTACGAACCGGATGTCGCCGCGCTGCCACCCGAGTACGAGAGCCGGATCAGGGCCGAGCCGGCAGCCTGGAAGTACTTCCGCAACGCGCGCCCTTCCTACCGCAAGCAGGTGGCGCGCTGGGTGGTAAGCGCCAAGAAGGAGGAGACCCGCCTGCGCCGCCTGGGCATCCTCATCGAGTCCAGCGCCAGCGGGAAGGTGATCCCCCTGATGCGCTGGGTGGAGAAGCGCAAGGGATAGGCACGCGCAATCCACGCCCCGGCCCCCCGCCGGCAGGCAAAACTCCCTCTCCTGACGGGCCGTGAACGGGCGAGAAACTGCGACGGGGACCGGAGAAATCGCAGCCCGAAATCATCGCCAAACCTTGCTCATACTTGCGGGGACACGTTTTCGTTCCCACGTTGCACCCGTTGCCGCCACCCTCCGTCCACTCCAACAGGGAGAGATACTGTGGACATGAAGAAACTGGTGACAGCCTCCGTCGTCGCGGCCATCGCGTTCGTTGTGGCCGACTTCATCCTCGACATGGTGCCGTTCATCGGCGGCCACCATCCGCACGGGCATCACGAACACGCCGATATGTCGGTCTTCGGCCTTCTCGGCGCCCTATTCCATGGCCTGGTGCTCGCGGTGGTGCTCGGGTGGAGGGGCGTGAGCGATGCCAAGGACGGCGCGAAGGGCGGGGCCGTCTACGGCGCGTTGCTGAGCGTGACGCACAGCGTCGAGGCGGGAATGATCGACGCCGAACTCGTCGGGGCGGCCATCGGCAGCGCCATCCTCTTGGCAGCCTCGGGCGCGGCGATCGCCATGGTCAGTGGAGGATCCGACGGCTAGCGCAGGACGCTCCTGAACCCGGCACGGGGTCCGTAGGCGACAACACGGACCCTGACGGCCGCTCCCGGGATCCTACCGTCGCGGGGTGCCAGGCACCTCCTAGGGTGGCGGAAGCGGAGGCCCAAGACCTCCGCGACACGGTCCCGGGGGGCGGCCGTGCGTTTTGAGGTTCCAGCCGTTCATCGACCCGCCAATCCCTACCGCCCCACCCCCGGCACCCCGTTCGGCTCGTCGTCCCACCACCATTGCGGCGCCAGCGGCCTCTGCCGCGGGTAGAGTTCGTCGAGCGTGTCGCCGTCGTAGAGCCGGCCGTTCAGCATCACCCGGTCGATGGCGTTGGTGTTGCGCAGATCGTCGAGCGGATTGGCCTCGAGGATCACCAGGTCCGCCAGCTTGCCCGCCTCGATGGTGCCCAGGTCCTGGTCCAGCCCGATCGCCTCGGCCCCGAAGATGGTGGCCATGCGCAGCGCGTCGTGCTCGTCCATGTCCGCGGCGGCCATCGCCCACAGCTCCCAGTGGTACCCGAGCCCCTGCAGCTGTCCGTGGCTGCCGACCCCCGCCTTGCCCCCGCCCGCGACCAGCTCCTTCACGAACTCACCGTGGCGCGAGAAGGTGTGCTGGTCGCTGCGGAACCACTGCGGGCGGCGCAGGGTGCGGCTGTCGATCTCGTCGTGGGGGGTGAAGCGGCGCAGCTTGGCGTCGTCGTGCGGGTTCTCGCGGCTGTAGAAGTAGTTCTCCGCCCAGGGACCGCCGTACGTCACCAGCAGCGTCGGCGTGTATACGCGGCCGGTCTCGGCGAACAGCCGCACGTAGTCGTCATATACCGGGAAGATCGGAATGGAATGCTCCAGCCCCGGATATCCATCGAGGGTCTCGGTCAGGTTTTGCCGGATGTTGAGCGAGCCCTCGGTGGTGGGCATGAGCCCGAGCTCGCGCGCCGCCATGATGATGTGCTGGCGGCCCTTCCGCGCGGCCGCCACATACATCTTGATGGTCTTGGTGTCGAAATAGTCGGAGTAGCGCTTCAGGACGTCGTGCGCCTCTTCGGCGGTGTCGATCTGGTCCTGCCAGAAAACGCCCGGTCCGGTCGAGTAGACGCGCGGGCCGAGTATCGAGCCGGTGCGCACCATGTCCGCGTATGAGAGGACTTCCGTGTTGCCGGTCTGGGGATCGCGGGTGGTGGTCACTCCGTAGGCCAGGTTGGCCAGGTAGGGCCACACGTCGGTCCGGTGCAGCTCGTCGCGCGCGCGCAGGTGAGAATGGGTGTCGACGTAGCCGGGCACGACGGTGCGCCCGGACACGTCAATCATCATGGCGCCGTCCGGAACCACCACCGACCCGGTCGCGCCCACCGCTTCGATCCGGTTGTTGCGCACCACGATGTCGGCGTTCTCGATGACCTCGTCGCCGTTCATGGTGATCGCGCGCCCGCCCCGGAGCACGGCCACGCCTTCGGGAATATCACGGGTCGCGTCGATGAGCACCCGGAGCTCCGCGGCGCGGTACTCGTCGTCCGCTTCGTCCTGCGCCTCCGCTTCCGCCTCCTCCCCGGCTTCCTCCTCTTCGGCCTCTTCTTCCTCCTCCTCCGCAGCCGCCACGCTGTCCTCGAAGGCCTCGCCGGCATCCAGGTCGTAAACGAAGTGCGCGTTGCCGAGCGACCAGTGGACCGAGCGGCCATCGGCGCCCCAGGCCGGGAACTCCCCGCCGATGTCGGTCAGTTGGCGGGCCGGGAAGGCGGCGTTGTCCGGGTTGGACACGTTGATGGTGGGCGTGATGCCGATGCTCGGGACGGTCACGCTGTAGATCTGGCGCTGCAACTCCACCAGCGCCTGATCCCCGCGCGGCGCCATCTGCACGGTCGTGGGCGCGAGTCCCTGGGTTGCGCCGGTGAGGGTGGCGCCCCGCACGCGCACGTGTTCCTTCTCGTCGCTCCCGTCCCAGCGAATCGACACCAGCAGATCGGGCGGGCGGAACATGTGGATGCGGTCCTCCTCGCCTTCCACGAAGTGGAGGTCGCGCCTGCCGTCGCTGGGCGCGATCACGGTCACAGGACCCCCGTCATCATCGTCGGGCTCCGTCGACACCTGCACGATCTCGTTGCCCGGGGTACCGGCCTCGCCCTGGCTCTCGTACGCGCGAATGAAGCCCCGGAGCGCAACCAGCCGGTCTCCGGGCCCCCACGCCGGCGAGAAATAGGCGGCCGGCTCGCGGGTCAGCCGCTCGGGGTCTCCCCCGCCGTCGGCGCGGGACTTGTACAGGTGTCCGACCTCGCCGTCCCACGTCGAGTACGCGATCCATTCCCCGTCCGGTGACCACGCCGGGAAGTGCTCGGAGCGGCCGGCGTCGGTGACCCGCCTCGGGTTCGAGCCGTCGGCGTCGGAGACCCACAGCCGGTCGAGCGCGGTGAACGCGAGCATTTCGCCGCCGGGCGACGGCGCCGCGTCGCGAATCTGGCGCACCGTGAAGGTGGGGGTGTCCTCGATCGGGTAGTCGAAGTCGACCCGCGGGCCGAGCGTCAGCTCCATCTGCACCCGGAACGGGATCTCCTCTGCGTCCCCTCCCTCGACCGGCAGCTTCCACATCCTGCCGCCGTAGGACACCACCAGGTACCGCGAGTCCGGCGTGAACGACATGCCCGGAAGCACGTCCAGCGTCGCACGCGACTCCTGGTCGTCGTGCTGCACCGGATACGCCAGCCAGCGCTCCTCGCTCGTCTCCAGGTCGCGGATCAGGAGGCCGGTGTGGTCGTCGTGGCGGGTTCCGAATACCACCCAGCGCCCGTCGGGCGAGAGCGTGGGGCGCACGGCGGACCCGTAGCGCGACGACTTCGGATAGCGCTCGCCGTCCTCGCGGTCGTAGGCCTCGAGCTGGTACTGCGGGAACTGCGCGTTGTACTGCCAGTCGCCGGTGCGGCGCGCGTACCAGATGTGGCGTCCGTCGGGCGAGACCGCGGGCCCCGTCACCTTCATGTTGTCGGGCTCCGAGACGAGCTCGATCCCGCCGCCCCCGTCCACGTGGAACATCTTCAGCTTCGGCAGATTCCCGCCCCGGAAGTTACCGATGGCCGCGACGACGTAGTCCCCGTCGGGCATCCACTCGGGCGATTCGGTGCGATTCGACGCGCCGCGCGACACCTGCACCGTGTCGGAGCCGTCCAGCGACATGATCCAGACGTTCTGGCCCCCGTCGTAGTCCGAGGTGTACACGATGCGCGTGCCGTCGGGCGAGAAACGGGGCTGGGCGTCGAACGCCATCCCGGACGTGAGCTGGGTGGCGGTTCCCCCCTCGAAGGGGATGGTGAAGAGGTCGCCCAGGAAGTCGAAGACGATGGTCTGCCCGTCGGGGCTCACGTCCAGCGAGATCCAGCTGCCTTCGGTCATGTCGATGGACACGGTGCGGTCGACGGGGAGGGGAAGGTCCTCGTTCTCCGGGGCGTCGTCCTCCGCGTCGGCGGACGTTGGATTCTGCGCCAGCGCACGCTGAGGGGCGAGGGCCGAGGCGCCGGCAAAAGCGAGCGCCAGGAGAATTGCCTGGGCGAGCGGGAAAAGGCGACAACTGTGCATCGGATGCTTCCTGAAGGGGTCGCGGGACAATACGGACGGCCGGAGAGCGTGGGGCGAGCGCGTGAGGGCGCGCGATGCGCAAACTCGCGCCGATCCTGCGTGCCGGCATCATGGAGGCAAGTTACCGGACGCAGGGGCTTCCGACACCCCCGCCGGGGTCGCGCCCGGCGGTGGGCAGGGCGAACGTTAAGCGGTCGTCCCCTGTCCCTGCTTACGCGGGGACCTCGCACCGAAACCACCCATGAAGTACGATGTGCTTCTGCCCGTGCACGTGTGGCTCGTTCCGCCCGTGCGCCTATCGGAACCAGGAGGAGAGGATCATGAAGACCGCCCTGTTCATCGGAGCCCTGCTCGTCACCTCGACCGCCGCCACGGCGCAGCAGCGCCCCGAGCGCGACCCGAACAGCATGGGGGGCGGCGACTGCGCCGCCAACGTCTACAACTGCCGGGACACGCCCAACCCGCTGCCCGAAACGAACACGGTCTGGATCGAGGAGATGACGTGGATGGACGTCCGCGACGCCCTCGCCGACGGCAAGACCACGGCCATCATCCCCACCGGCGGCGTCGAGCCCAACGGCCCCTGGCTGGCCACCGGCAAGCACAACTTCGTGCTGCGCGCCAACTGCGACGCCATCGCGCGCGAGCTGGGCGATGCCCTGTGCGCTCCGGTCATCAAGCTGGTCCCCGAGGGCAGCATCGATCCGCCCAGCGGGCACATGACCAGCCCCGGCACCCTGAGCCTCCGGCAGGAGACCTTCGAGGCGCTGCTCACGGATGTCGCCCACAGCCTGAAGATGCACGGCTTCCGAAACATCATCTTCATCGGCGACAGCGGCGGGAATCAGGGTGGCCAGCGCGCCGTCGCCGAGCGGCTGAACGAGCAGTTCGCGGGCGCCGCCGTCGTGGCGCACGTGCAGGAGTACTACGACTACAACTCCGTCACCCGCTACATGGCCTTCCGGGGACTCGAAGACGGCGAGAGCGACAGCCTCCACGACGACCCGATCATCACCCTCAACATGTTCTACGACGATCCGTTCTCGGTGCGCTTCGACGAGCGGGTTGCCGCGGGCAAGGCGACCATCAACGGTGTCTCCATCGAGGACCGCGTGCAGTCGCTCGAGTGGGCCCGTGAGATCGTGGAGTTCCGCGCCGAGCATACCGCGGGCGCCATCCGCAACGCGATCGCCAACCGGGGCACGCTGCCGGCGCCCGACAGGTCCGCGATGCGCGCCCGCTTCGAGGCCATGCGGGCCGCGGGCGGTGGTGGTCCGCCGCAGCGCCCCGAACCCGATCCCCGCTCCATGGGCGGAGGCAACTGCAGCGCCAACGCCTACAACTGCGTGGACACCCCCAACCCGCTGCCCGAGGTGAGCACGCCCTGGATCGAGGAGATGACGTGGATGGACGTCCGCGACGCCCTCGCCAACGGCAAGACCACGGCAATCATCTCCACCGGCGGCGTCGAGCCCAACGGCCCCTGGCTGGTCACCGGCAAGCACAACTACGTGTTGCGCGCCAACTGCCCCGCCATCGCGAAGAAGCTCGGGAACGCGCTCTGCGCCCCCGTCATCGAGACCGTGCCGGAAGGCAACATCGATCCGCCCAGCGGCCACATGACCAGCCCGGGCACCATCAGCCTGCGCCAGGAGACCTTCGAGGCGGTGCTGACCGACGTCGCGCACAGCCTGAAGATGCACGGCTTCGAGAACATCGTCCTGATCGGCGACAGCGGCGGGAACCAGCGCGGCATGGACAACGTGGCCAACGCCCTGAACGATGCCTGGGGCGACGAGGCCGCCGTGCACTTCATCCCCGAGTACTACCGCACCCCGCCGGGCACCCCGAATGTGCTGCGCGACCTGGGCATCGTCACCGACGACATGCCGCGTGACGGCCTGCACGACAGCCCCGGCATCACCTTCAACATGATGCTCGACGACCCGGCCTCGGTGCGATGGGCGGAGCGGGTGAGGACGGGCCAGGCGGTCATCAACGGCGTTTCCATCGCCGACCTGGGTGCGGCGCTCGAAGTTGCGCGGCAGATCGCCGACGCCCGCACCGAGCGCACCGCTCGCCTCGTCGAGGAGAGCATCAGGAACAGGTAGGACCATCGCGGGGCGACAGGGAAGGAGAGCGAGCATGGATCGAAGGACCTTCATAGGCACGACCGCGGCAGGCGGTGCGGGACTGGCGCTGACCTCCGCGTGTGCCCCGCCCGCCTCCGACTCGCCCGTCGACTCCAGCGGGCAGGCAGCGGGGGAAATCCCGCCCTTCGAGTTCGACGAAGTCACGGTCGACGATCTGCAGCGCATGATGGAGTCGGGCGAGCATACCGCCCGCTCCATCACGCAGGCGTACATCGACCGCATCGAGGCGATGGACCGGCAGGGCCCGGAGCTTCGCTCGATGATCGAGATCAACCCGGACGCGCTCGAGATCGCCGACGAGCTGGACGCCGAGCGCCGCGCCGGCGGGCCGCGCGGGCCGCTGCACGGAATTCCGGTCGCGCTCAAGGACAACCTCGACACCCACGACCGCATGACCACCACGGCGGGGTCGCTCGCGCTCGAGGGCTCCATCCCGCCGCGCGATTCCTTCGTGGCAGAGCGCCTGCGCGCCGCCGGGGCCATCCTGCTGGGCAAGGCCAACATGAGCGAGTGGGCCTACTTCCGGGGGGAGCGGGCCACCAGCGGGTGGAGCGCGCGGGGCGGCCAGTGCGTGAACCCCTACGCCCTCAACCGCAACCCCTGCGGCTCAAGCTCCGGCTCCGGGGTGGCGGCCTCGGCCAACCTGTGCGCCCTCACCGTCGGCACCGAGACCGGGGGCTCCATCATGTGCCCCTCCTCCAGCAACGGCATCGTGGGCATCAAGCCCACCGTGGGGCTGTGGAGCCGGTCGGGCATCATCCCCATCTCCCACTCCCAGGACACGGCGGGGCCAATGACCCGCACCGTGCGCGACGCTGCCATCCTGCTGGGCGGAGCCGTGGGCGTCGACCCGCGCGACGAAGCCACCTCGCGCAGCGAGGGGAACTTCCACACCGACTATACCCAGTTCCTCGACTCCGCCGGCCTCGAAGGGGCGCGCATCGGCGTGGCACGCTCCTTCACCGGCTTCGATCCGCGCGTCATGGCGCTCTTCGAGGATGCCATCCAGGCGATGCGCGACGCGGGCGCCGTGATCGTGGACCCCGCCAACCTTCCGGTGGCCAACTGGAGGGACGAACTCCCGCTCATCGTACTCGAATACGAGTTCAAGACAGACCTGAACGCGTACCTGGCGACGCTGGGACCGGATGCGCCGGTGCGCACCCTGGCGGAGATCATCGAGTTCAACGAGCAGAACGCCGAACTGGAGATGCCCTACTTCGGCCAGCAGCGCATGATCGCGTCACAGGCGCGAGGCCCGCTGACCGACGAGGTCTACCTGAACGCGGTGCGCACCATCCAGCGAGGCAACCGGGAAGAGGGCATCGACGCCCTGATGAACGAGCACCAACTGGACGCCATCGTCGCCCCCACCCGCGACCTCCCCTGGACCACCGACCACATCAAGGGAGACCGGCTCGACGGCGGGAGCAGCGCCGGCCCCGCCGCCATCGCGGGCTACCCGGACATCAGCGTGCCCATGGGCTTCGTGTCGGGGCTGCCGGCGGGGGTCTCATTCTTCGGACGCGCCTGGAGCGAGCCCGTGCTCATCCGAATCGCCTACGCCTTCGAGCAGGCCACGCAGCACCGCCGGGCGCCGACCTTCGCGCCCACACTGGGATAGGAGCCCCCGGACGAACTCCTCCCGACCCTCGAGCGGATAAACCCCCGGCCCCACTGGGGGGGCTACCGCCCCATGCTCTCCCGGATCGCGCGCACCGTGATTTCGGTGCGGTACGCAATCAGCGCCTCGCCGATCTCGATGGTCCGCTCCACCGGCCCCAACTCCACCTCGTTGATCGAGTAGAGCCCCGCCTCCATCCGCTGCCGAGCGCGGATGCGTTCCGGATCCGTGGTGGCCACGATCGACGAATAGTGCACGTCGTCGTGATAGATGTCGCGCGTGGCGGAGCAGATGTCCGGCTTCTGGAAGATCCCGAGTTCCTCCTCCAGGAACTCACAGCTCCAGATGTCCTCGCGGTAATACTCCTCGATGTAGTGGGCCCGCGCGGTGCCGCCCCAGTACTCGTTGAGTTTTTCCGCCGTGTCCGACATGCCGTTCTGATTCCCGCCACTGTCACCGATGAAGACGACATCCGTGAACCCCTGGCTCTTCAGGCTGTTGGCCACATCCTCGAGCACCATGCGGAAGGTTTCCTGGCGCACGCTCAGGGTGCCCGGATAGCGGATGTTCTCCGGATCCCCCTCGGGCACGTACTTCATCACCGGCGCGCACAGCGCGTTGCCGAGCTCGCGCGCGATCGCGTCGCACATCGCCTCGAGCACGTAGTTATGCTTGCCGCCCGCCATGTAGGGGCCGTTCTGCTCGACGCCCCCGGTCGCGATGATGCCGATGGTCTTCCCGGACGCGATTTCGTCGCGCGCTTCCATCCAGGTCAGCTCGTCGATCCAGATGGAATTGATGCCCTCGATGGGCCGTGCGGCTGTCCTCATTTCCTGCATGCGGCGCTGCCGGTCGGCCTGCTGCTCGGGAGTCAGGTTGCGGCCGGCCTGCGCTTCGGCCGGGGAGGCCGGGAGCAGCGTGAGCACCAATACTCCGAGGATCCATTTCGCCGATTTCATGTCGTCCGCTCCTCTCAGGCAGATCCGTCGTCACCGCCCCCTCAAGTCCGGGCGTTCCGATATTGTGAACCGCGCGGGGGCAGTGGTCAAACGCCTGGTGGACGGCGCGCGCCCTCCTCGCGGCGCAGGCGTCATCCGTCGTCAAGCCGACCGGGTTGCTCCACGTTCGCCGTCAGCGCACGTCACAAGGCAGTCTCCGGGCCTGTTGACGCTCGCCGGAAGGTGGTCGCATACTGCTTCCTGACCCGACGGCCATCCGAAAAGGTCGCATTCCGCCGAAGAAATGTCGCTTGCTCTTTGCAGCGTTGGGAGTCATGAATAGACGCATGTCGCGCATGCCGAATCGATGGTGGCAGGTGACCCGGCAGCCACGCTTCCCGTCTTCCCGGACCGGGCAGGTCAGATGACATTGACGACGTCAGGTGGTCCCGATGCCGGTTCCCAGGTGGGAAACCCGGCCCTTCACGATCACTCCGCACAGGGTCACCACGATCTCCTGCAGGGCGGTCCGGACCGACCGGACGCCTCGGCGGCCGAAGGCAGGAAGAGCCTGACGATCGCGCTGGTGCTGATCGTCGGATACATGATCGCGGAAGTGACCGCCGGGTACCTGTCGGGGAGCCTCGTCCTGCTCGCCCACGCCGGACACATGCTCGCGGACGCCGTCTCCATCGGGCTGGCGCTGGTGGCCATGCGTTTCTCCGCTCAGTCCGCCACCGCGGAGCGCACGTACGGGTTCCATCGGACGGAAGTTCTCGCAGGTCTCATCAACGCGCTGACGCTTTGGGGGATTTCCGTCGCTGTCCTCCTTGAAGCGTATCGTCGCCTTTCCGATGCCCCGGAAGTTCAGGGCGGGCTCATGCTGATCGTGGGATCGATCGGGCTCGTCGTGAACATATCGGCGCTCTGGATCATGCACGGGTCGGCTCAGAAGAGCGTCAACGTCGAAGGCGTGCATCAGCACATGATCACCGACCTGCTGGGGTCCGTCGCGGTCGTCGTGGCCGGCGTGCTGGTCTGGGCGTTCGGGTGGCATGGCGCCGACCCGGCCCTGAGCCTTCTGATCGGCGTCCTGATCCTGTCCAGCACCTGGCGCCTGCTGTCCAAGGTGGTTCAGGTGCTCCTGGAGGGCACCCCGGAACACATCGACGTCTATTCGCTCTGCCACCGGATCGAACAGCTGGACGGGGTTACGGTCATCCACGATGTCCACTGCTGGACCCTGGCTCCGGGGTACGATGCCCTCACCGCCCATATTCTTGTCGAGCCCGGCTACGAGTCGGATGTCGGGCACGAATCGCTGCTGGACCAGATCCGGGATATCGCGTACCAGGAATTCAACATACACCACATCACCGTGCAGCTTGAAACCAGGGCGGGCCGCTGTCTCGAGGCGCACCACGTCGACCACCTGCTGGCGACCGCACGCATGTGAACGAGAGTGCGGCCGTGGGATTCGTCATGGCCGGTCCGGGGAGGAGAGGAATGCTGGAGTCGGCTCCGCGAACGCTTCTCGCGGTTCTGGGGCTCGTCGGCCTTCTCTGCCTGCCCCGCTCGGCGGCCCCTCAGGACGCCGTCCGTCGCGTCACCCTGACCGAAGCTCTCCGGGAGTTCGCCGAGAACAGCCTGGCGTTGAAGATCGCGCGTTCCGAGGCCGCCCGGACCGCGGGAGCCGCGCGCCAGTCGCGGGCGTACGCGAACCCGTCGTTCACCATCGGCCGCGACGACCTGGGGCATGGGTCGGAGAAGTTCTGGGAAGAGACCATGCAGTTCGTTCAGCAGGTTGAATGGCCGGGCCGGACTTCGGCGCGCGGCCGTGCCGCCACCCACACCATCAATGCCGGTGCGGCCCGCCTCCGGGCGGACTCGATTCAGCTCGCCTTCGAAGTTCGGGAGTCGTATGCCATGGCGTGGCTCTCCGAAGAGTCGGAACTAACCATACGCCAGGCTGCCGATGTGATACGGGGTGTGGCGGAGGACGCCGAGGTCCGTCTGGAAGCGGGAGACATCTCCGCGTACGAAGCCCGGAGGTTGCGGCTGGAGCGGGTGCGGGCGGAACAGGATGTGACGGAGGCGGGGATCCGGACCCGGGCTGCGCGCAGGCAGCTGGCCGCGCTCATCGCACCCGGGAGGGAGGCGGAAGAGGTGGGGCCGTCGGCGGCGCTGCGGGGCGTGCCGCCGCCGATCGCGCGCGAGGACGCACTGCGCCTTCTGCCTGCAAGGCCGGACCTGGAAGCGGCGGCACGGGAACTCGACGCCGCGCAGGCTGAAGTCGACATTGCCGGTTCCTACTGGGTACCGGCCCCTGTCTTCGGCGTCGGATACAGGCATCATCTCGACGGCTTCGCCGGGGCCAGCCTGGGTCTGGATCTTCCGCTTCCGCTGTTCGATCGGGGAGCGGGGGCTCGCGAAGAGGCGGCGGCCCAGAGTTCCGCGGCGGCGTATCGGCTCGACCTGAGGCGGCGGCTGGCGGAGAACGACCTCCTCAACGCTGCGGATCGCTATGCGGCCAGCCGCGCCCGCGTCGAGGTGGCGGCGGATGTACTCCTGGCGGATGGCGAGGCCCTGCTTTCGTCCGCGACAGCCGCCTACGGCGAGAACGAAATGACGCTCCTGGAGTTGCTCGACGCCGCCAGCGCGTTCCAGGACGCACGCTTGAGCGCGCTGTCTCTGCGATCGGAAGCATGGATCGCCTACTACGACCTGCTTCGCGCCATGGGGACGGCCCCGGAGGAGGAACGATGATACGCAAGGTAGTGGATGCCCGGATATTGGTTTCGTTGCTGGCCCTGGGATTCCTGGGCTGCGGCGGAGGTGCGGACGAAAGCGCGGCCGACCCGGCCCACGATCCGCACGTGGGCGGGGGGTTCTTTACGCGGCTCGCGGACGGGATCGAGCTCTTCGTCGAGTACCCGCACCTGATCGAGGGCGCGGAGAGCGAGGAGCCCTGGGAAGTCCATTTCACCTGGGTGGAAGGCTGGCGGCCCGTCGACGGCGCGACCGTGACGATGTCCATGTCCGGACCCGGCGGCATGCGCGAGGAGATCCCGGCGGAGCCCGAGATTCCCGGCGTGTACATCGTTTCTCCCATGGTGCCGGCAGCCGGAGACTGGAGCGTCGACTTCGCGTTGTCGGTCGACGGCCGCGATTACGCGATACACGCAGGCGAGATCGAGGTGTTCGGGGACGAGGACGAGGTCGATTCGCACGAAGGACACGACCACGCGGAAGACGAGGTGCACGCGGAACAGGTCACGGGGTCGATCACGCTGGCCAAGGAAGAGCAGTGGTCGTTTCCGTTCGCGATCGCGGTCGCGGAAGAGCGCGAGATTCCCGCCTCCTTTGCCGCGGCGGGCGAACTCGTGGCCCCTCCCGGCGGCCTGGTGCACGTTTCCTCTCCGGTTGCCGGGCTCGTGCAAGTGGACGGACCGTCGCTCGGGCCGGGCGACTTCGTCCGAAACGGACAGGTCCTGGCCCTCATCGCGCCCACCAGCCTGAACGAGTCGTATGCGCGGACACGCGCCGACGTGGTCGCGGCGGAACGCGAGGCCGAGAGGGCCGAGCGCCTCCTTTCGGCCGGCGCCATCCCCGCGCGCCGGCTGGAGGAGGCGAGGCGGGATCTCAACGTCGCGGTTTCGGCGTTCGAGGCGATCGGAGGCGCTCCGGGCAGCGTCGACGGCGATGATCCCGATTCCGATCTCTATCGCCTTCGCAGTCCCATCGACGGCGTGGTCGCAGCCCGGGACATGGCGCTCGGCCAGCAGGTCGCGGTCGGGGAGCACGCGTTCACGATCGTGAACGCGGCGACGCTCTGGTTCGTGGCCAGGGTCCCCGCCCGCTACGCGTCGGAGACGAGCCGGATCCGGGGTGCCTGGTTCACCGTGGAAGGGGGCTCGAGCACCTACACCGCAACCCGTGTCCTTTCCGTTGGAGACGTGATCGACCCGGCCAGCCGCACCCTTCCGGTACGGTTCGCGGTCGCGAACGCCGAACGGGCCCTGAAGGTGGGGATGCTGGCGGAGGGGCAGATCCTCGTCGGCGATCCGGTGCGGGGTCCGGCGGTGCCGGCATCGGCGATTCAGGATGAGAACGGCCTCTCCGTCGTCTATGTCAAAGTGACCGGCGACACATTCGACCGCCGGGTGATCGACGAGGGTGCCTCGGACGGATCGTGGACCCTCGTCGCCTCCGGCCTCGAGATCGGGGAGCAGGTGGTGACCACGGGAGCCTATCAGGTCAATCTCGCCGCGCTGGGCACCATCGAGCCGTCCGATGGCCACGCTCACTAGCAGGGAGCCGGGATGAGTCCGTCCGAGCAGCGCGGCTTCCTCGACCTCTTTGTCGGCGCCTCCCTCAAGAATCCCTTCCTCGCGCTGATTTTCGCGATGGGCCTCTTCGTGGGGGGCAGCTGGATCGCGGCCACGTTTCCGGTCGATGTCTTTCCCGACCTGACGGCTCCAACCGTCACGGTGGTGACGGATGCCCAGGGGCTGGCCCCGGAAGACGTCGAGATCTCGATCACCTTCCCTATCGAAACCGCCCTGAACGGTGCGCTGGGGGTGCGGCGGGTGCGGTCGCGGTCGGCCCACGGCATCAGCATCGTCTGGGCCGATTTCGAGTGGGGCACGGACATCTTCCTCGCCCGGCAGATCGTGAGCGCGAGGCTGCAGGCCCAGGCGCTCGACCTTCCGGAAGGCGTCAATCCCCCGGTGCTCGCGCCCATAAGCTCGATCATGGGCGAGATCATGCTCGTCGGCCTGAGCGGGCCTGCATCGCAGCTCATGGAGGTGCGCACCCTGGCGGACTGGGTGGTGCGCCGCCGACTGCTTGCGGTGCCTGGCGTTTCCCAGGTCATCACTCAGGGCGGCGACGTGAGAGAGTACCAGGTTCTGGTCGACCCGCAGCGGTTGCTGGCCTACCAGGTGGGCCTCGAGGACGTGCTGGCCGCCACCTCCGGATCCAGCGAGAACGTGTCCGGGGGAATCTACTGGTCGAGCGGCCGCGAGGTGCTGATTCGCGGGATCGTGCGCCCCGCCGACGTCGACGACATCGCCGCCACCGTGGTGGCGACCAGAGGCGGAATCCCGGTTCTCATCGAAGATGTCGCCGAAGTACGGATCGGCCCCAGGATCACGTACGGGACCGGGTCGGTGAACGCGGAACCCGCGGTCATCCTGTCGATCCAGAAGCAGGCGGGCGCCAACACCCTGGAACTCACGAGCAGGATCGACGCCGAGCTGGATCAGATCCAGGCCGATCTTCCGGAGGGCATCGCCCTGGACCGACAGATATTCCGGCAGGCGGACTTCATTTCGCTCGCGGTGGACAACGTGATCCTCGCGCTGCGGGACGGCGCCCTGTTCGTGATCGCCATCCTGGTGTTCTTCCTGTGGAACGTCCGCACCACGCTCATCTCCGTGGTCGCCATCCCCCTTTCGCTGGCTGTGGCGATCATCGTGATGCGTGCGCTCGGCGGCACCGTGAACACCATGACGCTGGGCGGGATGGCCATCGCGATCGGGGCCCTCGTCGACGACGCGATCATCTTTGTGGAGAACGTGCACCGGCGCCTGCGCGACAACCGCCGGCGTCCGCACGGCCAGCGCAGTCCTCCCCTGTCCATCATTCGCAGCGCCGCCAGCGAGATCCGGGATCCCATCCTGAATGCGACGCTCATCATCACCATCGTCTTCGTGCCGCTGTTCTTCCTCACCGGCGTGGAAGGCCGGATGCTCAGGCCGCTCGGCGAAGCATACATCATCAGCATTCTGTCGTCGCTGTTCATCGCGGTGACCGTGACCCCGGCGCTCTGTTACCTGCTGCTGCCGACCGACCGCTCGATCAGGCGGAGACACGAGCCCTGGCTGGTCCGGGGACTCGAATTCCTCTACCGGGGGGTCCTGGACTGGGCACTGCGGCGCTCGGGAAGGGTCCTCATTGGCTCGGCGATTCTGCTGGCCGGAACCCTGGCGGTCGTTCCCACCCTGGGCCGGGAGTTTCTGCCGGAGTTCCAGGAGGGCTCGCTCACGATCGCGATCATCAGCGTGCCGGGGACGTCGCTGCAGGAATCCGACGAGATCGGCCGGCGCGTGGAGCGGCGGCTGCTCGAGGTGCCCGGCGTGGTTTCCACTGCAAGGCGGACGGGCCGCGCCGAACTCGACGAGGAAGCACAGGGCGTCAACACCTCGCACGTCGAAGCCCAGTTGGACCTCGAGGAGCGTGAACTCGCCGAAGTGCTGGCCGAGGTGCGCGAAAGTCTCGCCGGCATACCGGGCACGAGCATCACCGTGGGACAACCCATCGGCCATCGCATCGATCACATGCTTTCCGGCACGCGCGCCGCGATCGCAATCAGCGTTTTCGGACCCGACCTCCGTGAATTGCGCGACATCGCCGGCCTGATCGAGACCATCGCCCATGAGGTCGAGGGTCTCGTGGACATCTCCATGGAACAGCAGGCGGAGGTGCCGCAGCTGCAGGTCCGCGCGAACCGCCGCACCATGGCCCGCTACGGGGTCACCCCGGGGACTCTGGCGGACGCCGTCAATATCGCGATGCAGGGTCAGGCGGTATCCATCGTGCGCGAGGGAGAGCGAACCTTCGACCTGCTGGTTCGCTACGCCGACGAGTACCGGACCGATCCGGAGGCCATCGGCAGCGCCCTCATGGCCACCCCCGCCGGGCCGATCGTCCCCCTGTCGCAACTCGGCTCCATCGTACAGGCGCACGGCCCGAACATGATCACCCGGGAGAACGTGCAGCGGAAAATCGTGGTCAGCGCAAACGTCGCGGAACGCGATGTCATCGGGGCCGTGACCGAACTCCAGGAGCATATCGCCGCCGACCTGGACCTCGAGCCCGAGTACTACCTCCAATACGGAGGCCAGTTCGAGAGCGGCCAGTCCGCCACCCGCCGCATTACGGTCCTGTCGCTGTTCTCCGTCGGCGCGATCTTTCTCATCATGTTTCGCGCCTTCGGAAGCTTCAGGACTGCAATGTTCCTGATGGTGAATCTGCCGCTGGCCCTGACGGGGGGCGTGATCGCCGTATTGCTGATCGGTGGAACGGTGAACGTCGCCACGCTGGTCGGCTTCATCACGCTCTTCGGAATCGCGGTGCGCAACGGGATGCTCCTTGTGAGCCGGTACCAGGATCTGTGCGCGAGCGGGGTTCCACTCGCCGACAGCATCCGGCGGGGCTCGGTGGAGCGTCTCAGTCCCATTCTGATGACGGCCCTGACAGCGGGGCTCGCGCTTATCCCGCTTGCGCTGGGGATCGGAGAGCCGGGCAAGGAAATCCAGGCGCCGCTGGCCGTGGTCGTGCTCGGCGGCCTGACCACCTCCACCGTCCTGAACATGATCGTGGTCCCCGCTCTGTTCATGCGCTACGGCAGGATCTCCGTGGGTACTTCCCCGGGTACCCCGGGTACATCCCCGGAGACCTCACGTGCCCCATGACGGAAGGTGTCCGGCTGTGCCCACCAGTTCCGGGCTTCCGGGCGCTTGACAACGATTGTTCGCCCCAGACAGGTCGCCCCTTGATTGGCGGCCCAGCCATACGGCCAGTTCCTTGAAGCACATCTCTCCTCATTCGCGGGATTCCCGCCGCTTCGGCGTCCTGGCCCTCGCGCTGCTTCAGTGCGCCGTTTTCGCCGCCCTGCCCGCGGCCGATGCGGTGCTGGAAGCCCGGGGGTCAAGCACCGTCGTGCACGTCGAGGGGGAGGGCAGCGAGCACTGCGACACGGGACACAGCCATCTGCTGTGTCAGTTGACGCGCACGCTCTCTTCAGGCATTGGAACCGCGATTCCGATCGACTTCAGGCTGGTATCCGAAGCCAGCCTCGGCACCCCGACCGCGACTGCCTGGGCCAACCGCCCGATTCCACCGGGCGGGAGCGGTCCGAGGGCCCCCCCGCGAGTCTGACCGCTTCCGGGCGGCTGGCCCTCCCGGAAGTCTCCACCCGGTTCGTTACGCGGGAGTGGGTGCATCCCGCGATTCACGCTACCCGCTTAAGCGTTTTCGGCGATATCCGCCACGGCCCGTTGCACGATGAGCAGGCACGTCGGTGGGGCTCAAGAAAGGCTGCGCATGTCGATGAGGAGTCTGGCCGGTTCGATTCCGGCAGTGCTGGCAATGGCTTTCGGGCCCGTGAGCTCGTCCGCTCAGGTCGAGCACGAGGGCGAGATCGAGGGCGTCGTGCGCGATGCGGACTCGAGCGAGCCTCTCGCCGGCGCCCTGGTGTCCGTCGACGGCACGGCGCGCATGGCCATCACCCATGGTGACGGAACTTTCCACGTGCCCGTGCCCGGGCTGGGCATCTTCACGGTGCGCGTCGAACGCCTGGGCTATCGAACGGTTTCGCTCGAAGTGGATGCCTCCAGGGCGGAAGTGCTGCAGGTGGCGTTGGAAGCCAATCCCATCGCCCTGCCGGCCGTGGTGGCGACCGGGTCGCTCGTGGCGCGAGCGGCCAACGAGACGTTGCGCCCGACCACCGTATTCGCGGGAGAGGATCTGCAGCGCCGGCTTGCCGGAAGCCTGGCGGAAACCCTGGCGTCCGAGCCCGGACTGGCGGTGACCAGCATGGGACCGGGTTCCGCGCAGCCGGTGATCCGGGGGCTCAGCGGAGACCGCATCCTGATGCTCGAGGACGGGGAACGGGTCGGCGACCAGTTTGCGAGCGGGCCCGACCACGCCACCGCGCTCGATCCATCGTCCGCGCGCCGAATCGAGGTAATCCGCGGACCGGGCGCGATTCTTTACGGAAGCAATGCTCTCGGCGGCGTCATCAACGTCGTGCGCGATGACGTGCCCTCGTCCGTGCCGCACCACTTTACGGGCGCGTTCACACTGCAGGGCCAAAGCGCCAGCAACGCGGCGAGCGGGAGTCTGAACGCCACCTATGGCCTGACCGACCACATCCCCGTACGGCTGGAATTCACGCGTCGCACCGGCGGCGACCTGAAGACTCCGGTCGGAACGCTGAAGAACACGAGCACGGACCTGCTGGAGCTCTCCGGCGGGACATCCTGGGTGGATGACTGGGGCCATGTCGGCGCCACCTTCCGTTACTACGACAATGACTATGGCATTCCCGGAGGGTTCGTCGGAGGTCACGAAGCCGGGGTTCGCGTCGAGATGGAGCGAACGGCGACCCGGTTCCGCAGTCTCTTTCGGCCCGAGCGCGCCTTCGAGACCATCGAGATCGACGCGGGACACACCTGGTATGAGCACAGGGAGATCGAACCCCCCAACATTCTGGGAACGCTCTTCGATCGCCAGACCGTAAGCGGCGAGATCCTGGCCCGCCACGCGAGTTGGGGTCCGTTTTCGTCGGGAGGGGTGGGGTCGCGGGCATCCTGGGAGAGCTTCGGTTTCGGGGGCGGACTCTACACCCCCAATTCCACGCATACCTCCTTTGCCGTATTCGGGCTGGAAGAGGTCGATCTGGAGCCGGTGCGCCTGGAAGCCGGCCTGCGCTACGACTGGGCGCGCGCGCGACCGCACCGGGAGGATACCTCATCCGACATCGGCCACATCCGCACCAGATCCTTCGCCGCGGCATCGGGATCGGTGGGCGCTCTGGCACGGGTGACGAGCAGTCTCACGGTGGGCGCCTCTCTCGCCCGGGCCTTCCGCACCCCCAGCATCAACGAACTCTACTCCGAGGGTCCCCATCTGGCCGCATATGCCTTCGAAGTCGGCAACCCGTCGCTCGATACCGAGCTCGGAACCGGCATCGACCTCTTCGCTCGCGTCACCGGAAACCGGCTCAACGCGGAGATGACGTTGTTCCGCAACGCCATCTCGGGATACGTCTTCCCTCTCGAAACCGGAGAGCTGAGCCGGGTGCGGCTGCCCATCTTCCAGTTCCATGGGGAAGACGCCGTCCTGGCCGGCTTCGAGAGCGCGCTCGAATGGGCGGTGGTCGGCGATCTGACCGTGGAGGCGGTGGCATCCTACGTGCGCGGCAGGATAGCAGCCACGGAGGAGCATCAGCATGACGTGCGCGAGCGGAGTACGCTCGGAGCGCTTCCGCTGATTCCGCCACTGCAGGGGCGGTTCGCCGTCGGCTACGCGCCGCGCGACTGGTTCGTCGAGGCCGAGACCCGGGTTGCGGCCCGCCAGGACCGGACCGGTCCCTTCGAGAGCGCAACCGACGGATACGCTGTTTTCGATCTCTCCGCGGGAATCCGCATCACGGTCGGAGGGCGGCTGAACGTGATCACCGTGCGGGGGGAAAACCTTGGCAATACCGAGTACAGAAACCACCTGTCCCGCGTGAAGGAGATCATGCCCGAAGCGGGAAGATCCATCAGCGTGGCATATCGCGTCGTCTTCTAGACGGATCACCCGGATCGCCATGGAGACGCTGCGCGCCATCATCTACACACATTTGACTCCATGAGGAAAAGTACAATGGCACATACGAGACACAGCCTGTCGTTCGCCCTGCTGACCGCGGGAATCCTCGCTCTCTCGGCATGCGAGAGCGCCACCGAACCGGAGGAGGAACATGGTGAGGAGGTCGAGGGCGTCATCCTGGTGATGAGTGGTCGCACCATCGCGTCGTACGACGGCGAAGAGGGCGCCTGGAGCGGAGAACTGGAAGGCCAGGTCGGGGAGGAATCGGCTCACATCAACGTGAACTTCGTGGACCACGAAGGAAACGAGGTCGAGCTGGATGAGGACTTCCATCTGCAGGTCGAAGTGGCGGACGAGTCCATTGCCGAGTTCGAACAGGACACCCCGGGTGAGTTCGGCGGACATCTGCACGGTGAAGCGGCAGGCGAGACGACGGTCGTCTTCAGCCTCATGCACGGCCCCGTGGGCGCGGGGCATGCCGACTTCGTGACCGAGCCGCTTGACGTGCACGTGCGCTGACCCGGCGCGGGCAGCTGCGCCACGCGGGCACCCCTCTCCGGAGCCGGCTTCCGGGGAGGGGGTTGCTTTCGCCCACCACCAGCCCCAACTGACCGGGAGATCGGTTTCGGGACGACGGAGTGCGCGCGCGGATTTCGGGCGATGATGGCGATCGGTGCCTAAGTTGGTCGGGTGTCTCCTGCCAGCCACTCACAACCGGAACGACAGATGCGCGCATCCAGCTTCGACCGCTCCCCCGGGCACCCGGATTCCCTCTTCCCGCATCACCGGGCCGGCCTGTTTCCCGCGTTCCTGGCGGGCGTGCTGCTGCTCGGCGCGGCCGCGTGCGAGCAGGGCGCGTCCACGGGCGCCGTCACCCCCGACCGCATCCTGCACAACGGCCAGGTCGTCACCGTCGACGACGACTTCTCGATTGCGGAGGCCATCGCCTGGCGCCAGGGCCCGAACGGCTCGGAGATCATGCGGGTCGGCGGCGACGAGGAGGTTCTCGCCCTCGCCGGACCCGACACGCGCGTGACCGACCTGGAGGGCCGTGTCGTCCTGCCGGGCCTGATCGACTCGCATCTCCATTTCTCCCAGTTGGGGATCGAGGCGGAGTTCGAGAACGACCTGCGCTACGCGATGAGCACCGGCGAGATCGTGCAACTGGTCGCCGACCTGATGGAGCGCCTCGACCCCGAGCCCGGCGAATGGGTCACGAGCCGCGGCTGGGACGAGCACAAGTACGAGCGGCCCTTCACCCGCTGGCAGATCGACGAGCATACGCCGGACAACCCGGTCCGCCTCGGCCGGGTGTACCGCGGCGTCGCGGTCAACACCGCCGCCTTCCGCCTGATGGGCATCGACGACTCCGACTCCTCCACCTGGCCCGACTGGTGGCTCCAGGACCTGGACTGGTTCAACTACGAGGACAGAGTCTTCCGCGAGATGCGCACGCTGACGGTGGATGGTGAGACACGCGACGTGGAGGTCCCCACCGGGATGTTCCTGGGCAACGCGGTGCAACTGGTCACGGTGAGCCCGCCACAGCGCGACTACGAGGCGCAGATTCGCGCCATCGACTACGGGAGCCGCGAGATGACCAGCCTGGGCGTGACCAGCATCGTGGATCCCGGCGGCGGCGGACGGGTGATGCGCGCCTACCAGGACGCCCGCGACCGCGGCCTGCTCCATTTCCGCATCCTGCAGGTCTACGAGGGCATGTGGAACACCCAGTCCCCGGAGGAGATCGACGCCCACTTCGCCACCCTCCCCTTCAACAACCTCGGCGACCGCTTCCTGCGCTGGCGGGGCACCAAGTGGCAGATCGACGGCGGAGCGGGCACGCGCAGCTCATGGGTCTCACAGCCCTTCGTTGACTGGGAGACCATCGAAGGCGAGCCCAACTACGGGTACCACTGGGTGGAAGACGACGTGCGCGAGGCCCAGTTGCGCCCGACCGTCGACCGTGGCTGGGAGCCCCACATCCATTCGACCGGCGACCTGGGCATGAAGCAGACGGTCGACATCTACGCGAAGCTGATGGACTCCATCCGGGCCGAAGACCCCGATGCCGATCTGCGCTGGAGCGTCATCCACGCCTACCTGCCCATGGAGGAAGAAACCAGCGTGCTCGACAAGATGGCCGAATACGGCATCATCGCGGCCGTCAACCCGTCGTTCATCTACCACCAGGGCCGTTCTTTCTCCGCCAACCTGAGCCCGGAGCGCATGGCCCGGCTGAAGCCGATGCGCAGCTACCTGGACTCAGGCGTGCGCATCGCGGTGGGCTCCGACTACGGCACCTCCCCCTACAGCCCCTGGATCGGGCTCTACGCTCTGCTCACGCGCACGGATCTCTGGGGAGACCAGCACGGACCGGAGCAGATCGTCACGCTCGAGGAGGCGCTGCGCGGGATGACCATCGACAACGCCTACCTGACCTATTCGGACGACTGGGCGGGCAGCCTGGAGCCGGGCAAGGTGGCCGACCTGGTGGTGCTCGACCTCGAGGACCTGTGGGAGCTGGAGCGCGAGCCCGACGGGATTCTCGAGCTGGGCGACCGCGTCCTGCTCACGCTGGTGGACGGGAACGCGGCCTTCCGCAGGGCGGGATTCGCGTTCTGACCTGCGCCCCCGCGCCGTGCGCCGGGCAGTAGGGTCCGTGTTAGCTTAGTCCGATAAACTAAGCTAGTTCCCGGCGATCGCCTCGCGGATCAGCTCCACGGTCTTGTTGTTGCGCCACTCCATCAACTGCTCGCCCAGAGCGATGGTCTCCTCCTTGGGAGCGATCGAGACGCCGTTGATCGTTGCCTTCCCGGCCGCGACCCGCTCGTCGTAGCGCACGGTCGAGGGATCGACCGTCATCTGCATGGAGGTCAGCCAGTAGGTGTCGTGATAGCCGTCGCCGGGGCCTTCCTCCACCCCCAACTCGTTCATGCGCGCCACCACGCCGGCGTTGTCGTAGTAGCCCGCGATGTGGTGCGCCTTGGTCTCGCCCCAGCGCTCGTTGAGGGCGGCCGCAGCCGCTGCCATTCCGGTCTGGTTCCCACCGCTGTCGCCGATGTAGATGATGTGCTCGAAGCCGTGCACGTGAAGGCTGTGCCCCACGTCCTCAAGCATCATCTGGAAGGTCTCGTCACGCACGGTAAGTGTGCCGGGATAGCGCATGTGCCCGGTTTTGGGCTCGAATCCGCCCTCCGGCACCAGCTTGATGATCGGCGTGCAAAGCGCGTTGCCGAGCTCGCGCGCGATGGCGTCGCACGCCCCTTCGAGTACGTAGTTGTGCTTGCCCAGCGCGACGTAGGGGCCGTTCTGCTCGATGCCCCCGGTGGGAATGATGGCGGTGGTCTTGCCGGCGGCCATCGCGTCGCGCACCTCGATCCAGGTCAGCTCCTCGATCCATACGGAGTTCAGCGGAGCGATGGGATTTTCCATGCGGATCTCGGCCTGGAAGGCGGCCTCCCGTTCTTCGGGCGTCGGCGCCTGCATGGCGGTGGGGGCCTGCGAGTCCGGGGCCTGGCCGGGACGCATGACGAGAAACGCTACCGCCGCCAGAATGAGAACGGATAGAGCGGACCATACTTTCATCTTGATGCTCCTTAAGCGCGGAAGGCATGCCGGGCCACGTCCTTCAGGACCCGGCCGCCCCTGGGGCCGAGGGGCGTACCGGCACGTTAGCACACGGCGTTCGTCCGTGCGAGCCGACTGCGCGTGTGTGGGCTTCTCGCGTGGGCTCGCGCGCCCGCACGCGACTGAAAATGTCCGCGAGTCTTGCGGCGACGCGTCTTGTGACCGTACTGTCTATGCTGGTTAGCCGTCTCCTGCAACCTCGTCCTGCTCTCGGGCAGAACGACGGGAAGCTGGCGGCGGACGGCACCGGTCCGAGCAACCGGGTCTCATATCCGGAGTTGTCATGAGGCTACCCATCGCCAGTCTGATGGCGGTCGCCGGCTTCACCGCGGCAGTCGGGCATCAGTCGGGGCCGGTTGCGGAGCAGAACCCCGTGCCCGTCCCCCTTTCCTCAGCCGCCGAAGTCGCGCGGGACGTCTCCCCCGAAGACCTGACGGGCGTCGTGCGCATGTACTGTCAGGTGTGCCACAACGACGCGCTCCTGACCGGCAATCTCACCCTGGCCGCGTTCCACGTCGAGAACGCCCCGGAGTCCGCCGAGACCGCGGAGAAGATGATCCGCAAGCTGCGCGCGGGCATGATGCCTCCGCCCGGAATGCCGCGCCCCGCCGGCGACACCCTGGTCATGCTGGTCGAGACCCTCGAGCAGCTCATCGACGAAGCCGCCGCCGGCAACCCGACGCCGGGCAACCGCTCCTTCCAGCGCCTGAACCGGGCGGAGTACGCGGCATCCATCCGCGACCTGCTCGACCTCGAAATCGACGGCGGCGACTACCTGCCGCTCGACACCAAGAGCGCAAACTTCGACAACATCGCCGATGTCCAGATGCTCTCGCCGACCAACCTGGACGCTTACCTGCGGGCCGCGGACGAGATCAGCCGCCTGGCGGTCGGGATACCCGACGCTCCCAGCAACTCGGTGACCTATACGAATTCGGGCTACGCCTCGCAGTGGGATCGCGTGCCCGGCGCGCCCCGCGGCACCCGGGGGGGCGTCAGCGTGGTCCACAACTTCCCGGCGGACGGCGACTACACCTTCCAGCTCTGGTTCGAGCACACCACGACCGGCGAGATCACCGGCGGCGTGACTCCCGGCGAGCAGATCGAGATCTCCATCGACGGCGAGCCTCTTGCCCTGCTAGAGGTGGACCGCTGGATGCACGTCGCCGATCCCAACGGGATGAGCTTCACCACCGAGCCGTTCCATGTGACCGCGGGACCGCATCGGGTGAGCGCGGTCTTCCTTCGACAGACGGACGGACCCGTCGAGGACATCCTCTCGCCGCATGACTGGTCGCTCAGCGACCGCAAGATCGGGAGCGGCTCCGGCTACGGGATCACCGTGCTGGCCCACCTGAAGGACCTCGTCATTCTCGGTCCCGACAACCCGACCGGGATATCGGACACGCCCAGCCGGCGTGCCATCTTCAGTTGCATGCCTTCGTCGGCGGCCGATGCCCGCCCCTGCGCGCGCGAGATCGTCGAGAGGCTCGGCAGCAAGGCCTTCCGGCGCCCACTGGAGTCCTCCGAAGTCGCATCGCTGATGGCCTTCTACGACCTGAAGGCCGACGATGGCTTCGAGGACGGCGTTCGCACCGCGCTGCAGGCGATCCTGGCCAGCCCCGACTTCGTGTTCCGGGTGGAGGAAACGCCGGTGGGGGCGCGGGCGGGCGATCTGTATCCCATCTCCGACCTCGATCTGGCTTCGCGGCTGTCCTACTTCCTGTGGGGGACGCTTCCCGACGAGACCCTGGTAGACCTGGCCGACCGCGGCGAGCTCTCCGATCCGACCATGTTACGCGCACAGTTGACGCGCATGCTCGCCGATCCGCGCGCGGAGGCGCTCGGCTCGCGCTTCGCCGCCCAGTGGCTGCGGCTCGAGGACCTGGAGAAGGTCAATCCCGACCGCCTGCTCTTCCCGGACTACCATGAACAGCTCGGCAACGCCATGCTCGCCGAGACCGAGCTCTTCTTCAACAACATCGTCCAGGAGGACCGCAGCGCCCTGGAGCTCTTCACGGCGGACTACACGTTCGTGAACGAGCGGCTGGCCAGGCACTACGGCATCCCCGGCGTCGCCGGCGAAGCCTTCCAGCGGGTCCGGTACCCCGACGACAAGCGCCGCGGGCTGTTCGGACACGGGAGCATCCTCACGCTCACCTCCCACGCCAACCGTACCTCACCGGTGCTGCGCGGCAAGTGGGTGATGGAGGTCATGCTCGGCACGCCGCCGCCGCCACCGCCGCCCGGCGTACCGGATCTCGATCAGATCGAGAGCAGCGACGGTGGCCGCATGCTGACCACCCGCGAGCGCATGGAGCGTCACCGCGCGAGCCCGGTGTGCGCCGCCTGTCACCAGTTCATGGACCCGATCGGCCTGGCGCTGGACAACTACGACGTGACCGGCCGGTGGCGCATTCGCGAACACAGCATGCCGCTCGATACCCGCGGGACGCTCTGGGACGGCACGCCGGTGGAGAGCCCGTCGCAACTGCAGGAAGCGCTCCTGCAGCGGCCCATCCCCCTGATTCGCAATTTCACGGTGAACCTGATGGCATACGCGCTGGGCCGCCGCGTCGAGTACTACGACATGCCCGAGATCCGGGCGATCGTGGCGGCCGCCGAAGCCAACGACTACAGGATGTCGTCGTTCCTCACGGGCGTGATCGAGAGCGACGCCTTCCGCTATAGCCAGGTACCCGACGTCGTCGTCGAGGAGGCGTCGAGCAGATAGCCGCTGGTCGCAACACGCGAGCGACGGACGCCGGATGGTCCAGCCGCGGGTTGCGTGAGACGGATACAGGAGAAAAGAGTCGCTTCGCCGCCGACCGGCGAAGCACGAATCGCAGGACCGAGGGAGAAAACGATGAGACTGATCACCGGCAAGCACATTCCGCGCCGCATTTTCCTGAAGGGCATGGGCGCCACCGTGGCCCTGCCCATGCTCGACGCCATGATTCCGGCGGGTCTGGGTGGACGGGAGGCCGTCCGGGCCATGGATGCCACGCGCCTGATCGCGATGGAGATGTCGCACGGGGCGGCCGGCTGCACCACGTGGGGCGCGAAGCAGAACTTCTGGAGCCCCTCCGCGATCGGCCGCGACTTCGACCTCTCGCCCACCTCCCTGCGCACCCTGGAGCCGTGGCGCCGGTACCTCACCATCGTGAGCAACACCGACGTAAAGATGGCCGAAGCCTTCATCCCCGAGGAGATCGGCGGGGACCACTTCCGCTCTACGGCGACGTTCCTGACGCAGGCGCACGTCAAGCAGACCGAGGGATCGGATGTCTACGTGGGCGCTTCGCTGGACCAGATCTACGCGGACCGCTTCGGTCAGGACACGCCGATCCCCTCGATGCAGCTGTGCATCGAGAACATCAACCAGGCCGGGGGCTGCGCGTACGGCTACACCTGCGTGTACACCGACTCGCTGAGCTGGGCCTCTCCGACGGAACCCCTCCCGGTGATCCGCGACCCGCGCGTCGCCTTCGAGCAGCTGTTCGGGGCGGGATCGACGGCGGAGGAGCGGCTCGCGCGGCGCTCCACCAACCGCAGCATCCTGGACTGGATCGCGGAGCGGGTGGCCGAGATGCAGCAGACCCTCGGACCCGGCGACCGTCAGCGCATGGACCAGTATCTCGAGAACGTGCGCGAGATCGAGCGGCGCATCCAGATGGTCGAGGAGCGCAACACCAGCGGCGATCCGCGCGACATGCCGGAGGCGCCCGCCGGGGTGCCGGACTCCTTCAGCGAACACATGCAGATGATGTTCGACCTGCAGGTGCTGGCGTTCCAGACCGACATGACGCGTGTGTTCTCCTTCAAGCTTTCCCGCGACTCCTCGGCGCGCACCTTCCCGGAGAGTGGCGTCGACACCCCGTTCCACCCCGCTTCCCACCACGGAGACAGCGAGGAGGCGATCGCCGACTTCGCGGTGATCAACAACTACCACGTCAGCATGCTCCCGTACCTGCTGGAGAAGCTGCACAAGGTGGAGGAAGTCGACGGAACGCTGCTCGACAAGAGCATGATCATCTACGGCTCGCCCATGGGTGACCCGAACGTGCACAACCACCTGAGGGTGCCGTTCATCGTCCTGGGCGGCGCAAACGGCCAGATGGACGGCAACGTCCACCTGCACGCGCCCGAGGGCACGCCGCTGGCGAACGTCATGCTGACCCTGCTGCACAAGCTGGGACACACGGATCTCACCAGCTTCGGCGACAGCACGGGAGCCTTCAGCCTGGGCTACTCGGGCGGGCTGGCCGCCGACGCGGCGTCGTCGGGGTGAGGCGTCCGGTGAAGGACAGGATGCATGTGAACGCGTGGGTTCCGGCGGTGATGCTTGCCCTCCTGTGGGCGGCGCCACCGCCGGAGTCGCCGGTTGCCGATGCCGCGATGCGCGACGACATCGAGTCGGTGCGCTCGCTCCTAGAGGAAGGCGCCGAGGTCAACCTGGCGCAGAGCGACGGCATGACCGCGCTTCACTGGGCCGCCGAACTGGGCAACGCGGAGCTGGTCCGCCTGCTCGTCGACGCGGGGGCCGACCTCGAAGCCCCGACCCGCATCGGCGCCCTCACTCCGCTGCACATCGGCGCGGAACTGGGACAGAGCGGCAGCGTTCGCGCCCTGCTGGAAGCCGGCGCGAACGCGGGGTCGCGCAACGCCAATGGCACCACCCCCCTCCACTTCGCGGCCCTGTCCGGGAACGTGGAAACCCTGGAGGCGCTGGCCGACCACGGGGCCGATGTCAACGCCCGGGAGGCCAGGTGGGGCCAGACCCCGCTGATGTTCGCCGCCTCCCGCAACCGCGTGCCTGCGATCGACGCGTTGATCGACCGGGGAGCGGGCGTGGGCATCACCAGCAAGGTGGTCCTGTTCCAGGACCTCGCGGACCGGGAGAGGCTCACGGCCGCGGTGCGCGACTCCGTGCTCGAGATCTACCGTGCCAGGTCACCGGATCCGGAGACCTGGGCGCCGACGCTGGCCCAGACTCAGGAAGCGTTGCGGGCCGCGCGCGCCCATGAAGCCGTAGCGCCGGTCGAAGCGTCGGCGGTGGTGCGCATCGACTGGGATTCCGCGCAGACCGCCGGAAGAGCCCCGAGTTCACAGGAAAGGGCCGGCTACCACGGCGGTCTCACGGCTCTCCTGCACGCGGTGCGAGAGGGTCACCGGGAGGCGGCGTTCGCGCTTCTGAAGGGCGGGGCGGACATCAACCAGCCCAGTGGCGGCGACCTGAACACGCCCCTCAACAGCGCCATGATCAACGGGCACTACGACCTTGGCCTGGAGCTGCTGAAACGCGGAGCCGACCCCAATACCGCCAACTATCCGTCGGGCATCACGCCGCTCTACGCGGTCATCAACACCCGCTGGGCGTCCAAGTCCCGGTATCCCCAGCAGCGGGCCTTCGAACAGCAGGAGTCGAGTCACGTCGAGACCATGAGGGCCCTGCTGGAGGCGGGAGCCGATGTCAATGCCCGGCTCACCATGGACTACTGGTTCCTGGCGTACAACTTCGGCGGGATCGGTGTCAACACCTGGGGAGCCACGCCCTTCTGGCGGGCGGCGCACGGGCTCGATGTCCCCGCGATGAAGCTGCTGGTGGAATACGGGGCCGATCCCCACATGCCGACCAAGGCGCCGGCCGGGAATCTCTACGTCGGCCTTGAAATCCCGGAACCGGAGGCAGACCAGTCCGGTGTTCCCCCCATTCCTCCGGGCGGCCCCGGGACCTATCCGATTCACGCGGCGTCGGGGAACTCCGGCGAGGGTGCGGGGCGCGCCGGCAACTTCCACCGGCACGTTCCGGACGGATGGCTGCCTGCGCTGAAATACCTGGTCGAGGAACTGGGCGCCGACGTCACCCTTCGCGACCACCTCGGCTACGGAACCATCCACGGCGCGGCGGGCCGCGGCATGAACGACGTGATCCTCTATCTCGTCGAGCATGGCGCCGATCCCCTCATCGTGGGGCGGTCGGGACGCACGACCATCGACATGGCCAACGGTCCCGCGAATGGTTTGACGCCCTTCTACGACACGATCGACCTGCTCGACAGCATGGGCGTGATCAACAACCACCTCTGCGTGTTCTGCTGATTCTCGCGCGCGCGTGTTCGCGCGTAACGATTATGGACGGGCCCGTTCGTGAAACCATCCGCGAACGGGCCCGCTCTCGCATGAACCCCCAGGTCTGGTCATAAGTCCCCTTCCAACAGGCGCGCGCATGGCTGCTTCGTCTCCCGCCCCGACCCCCTCGCGCCGCCGGGCCATCGTGGCGGCGAGCGTGGGCAACGCGCTCGAGTGGTTCGACTGGACCGTCTACGCCACCTTCGCGATCTTCTTCAGCAGCCAGTTCTTCCCGCCGGGCAACGAGACCACCGCCCTGCTGGCCGCCTACGGCATATTCGCCGTGGGCTTCATCATGCGCCCGCTCGGCGGGTGGATCATCGGCGTTTTCGCGGATCGCCGGGGGCGCAAGGCCGCGCTCGTTCTGAGCATCCTGATGATGTCGGGCGGTTCGCTGGTCATCGGCCTTTCTCCAACGTTCGCCGCCGTGGGGATCGCCGCGCCCGTCATCCTGACCCTGGCGCGACTGGTGCAGGGACTGTCGCTGGGCGGACTCTACGCCTCGGCGACCACCCTGCTCGCCGAAATCGCGCCCGCCAGACGCCGCGGCTTCTACTCGAGCTTCGTGTTCTTCAGCCTGGCCGCCGGCATCCTGGTGGCCTCGGCGCTCGGCTGGGGGCTCACGACGGCCCTGACCGACGGAGCGATGAGCACGTGGGGTTGGCGCGTGCCCTTCATTCTGGGCGGCGTCGGCGGGCTGATCAGCCTCTGGATTCGCACTGCGGTTCCGGAGCCCGAGGCATCGCCGGCCGCATCGGGCAAGGACGTCGTGAAGCGCCCGCTGCATGTTCTCCTGCGCGAGCATCCGGTCGCCCTGCTGCGGATCGTGGGGTTCGCCACCCTGACCACCTTCGCCTTCTACATCTTCGTTCCGTACCTGCCCACATATGCGATCCGCGCGGTCGGCGCGGACGCATCGGTGGCCTTCGCGGCCAATACCGTGGGGCTCATCGTGTTCATGCTGGTGCAGCCGTTGTTCGGGGCCCTCTCCGACCGCATCGGGCGGAGGCCCCAGCTGATCTTCTTCGCCCTGGGCTATCTCGTCCTCTTCTATCCGCTCATGTCGGCGATCCGGCCGACCTTCACCTCGATTCTCCTGCTGGAGCTGTTCGGGCTCGTGCTCTATGCGATGTACTCCTCCATCGCCCCGGCGATCATGTCGGAACAGTTCCCGGCCAACGTGCGCGCCGTAGGCATCGGCATCCCCTACAACCTGACGGTGGCGCTGCTGGGCGGCCTTACGCCGTACCTGCTGACCTGGCTGCAGAGCATCGGCAGGGAGCAGTCGTTCTTTCTCGTGGTGCTCGCAGGCGCGGTGGTCTCGCTCGTGACCTTCGTGCAGATGCCCGAGAAGGTCGGTCAGCCCCTGGACTGACGCTTCGATCGCGCATGCCGGCAGCACAGCAACCAGCCCCGTCCGCCCCACCGCCGGAGCCGGAGCTTCCGCTGCATTTTCGCAGCGCCCCGGCGCTCGCCCATGCCATCCGCACAGGCGAGACGGACTCGCGCGCGCTCACCCGGCTGTTTCTCGACCGGATCGAACACGGCTCCGGGCTGAGGGCGTTCACGCACGTGGCCCAGGAGCGGGCCGAGGCGCTGGCGGAAGCGGCCGACCGTCTTCTCGGCGCAGGAATCGTGCTGGGACCGCTCCACGGCGTTCCAGTGGCGGTCAAGGACAGTCTCGCGTGGGAGGGGACGCCGCTCTCCGGAGGGTCACTGGCCCGTGCCGATTGCATCAGCGACCATACCAGCGCGGTGGTACGGCGGCTGATTGCGAGCGGCATGGTGGTCCTGGGGAAGACGGCCATGACCGAGTTCGCCTTCGGGCTCTCCGGCCAGAACCCGACCTGCGGGACCGCCCGCAATCCCTGGGACGCGTTGAATGATCGCGCGCCCGGGGGGTCGTCGAGCGGGTCGGGGGTGGCTGTGGCTGCGGGTCTGGCGCCGATCGCCATCGGGGGGGACACGGGGGGCTCGGTGCGCGCGCCGGCGCTCATGAACCACCTTGTCGGGTACAAGCCTTCCTCCGGCCTCATCAGCCGGGCCGGCTGCCTGCCGCTGAGTCCCACGCTGGATGTCCTGGGTCCCATCGCGCGCACGGTGGAGGATGCGCGCATCCTGACCGCCGTGCTCACGGGTCCGGACTCGGGCGACCCCGTCACGCTGACCGCGCAGCCGACTTCGATGCCTCCGGGCACATGCCGAGTGGCGGTGCTGGCCGAAGAGGCGTGGCCCATGCCGATGGACCCGGAGGCGATGGACCACTGGCGCCGGGCGCTGGGGCGCGTTGCCGGCGCCGGCTGGACGCTGGAAACCTGGTCTCCGCCTGCGATCCTCGATTTCGACCGTCTGGGACGAGACAACTCCACCGTCCTCGCCCATGAGGCCTACCAGCGCTACGGCGCCCTGGCCCGCGATGAGACGGCACCGCTTTGGAGCGTCATACGGGCGCGCATCCGGGCCGGCGCCGGCGTGGGCGACGCGGACTACGCCGCCGCGCTCGAGCGCAGGAAGGCGGTCGGGGCGCGCTTCGCCCGGGAGATGGCCTCCGTGGCCGGCCTGCTGATGCCGGGCTCGGATCAGAGCGCCCGGACCCTCGATCCCGAAGACGAGCGCCACGCGGGACTGGGCGCTTTCCTGCGCCCCGCCAACTTTCTCGGGGCAGCAGCCATCACTCTGCCCACCAGCCGCGACTCGGACGGAATGCCACTCGGCCTTCAACTGCTCACCCCCCATGGCACGGACTCGTCACTCCTGGCGGTCGCCGCCGGGCTGGAGCGCGCGATCGGCGCGGGACGGCCGGTTCCGGATCTCGGGCCCTGGGGGCTGACGTAGCTTGCAGCCGGACGGCGCGCCGCCTACCTGTAGCAGCCCGCGGATACTCATGACTGGAGGGTTCACACCATGCTCGCCATGATACTCACCGTTGCGCGCATCGCGCACAGACGCCTTGACCAACGGGCCCTCTTGCCCCTTCTCATCACGGTTGGTGCGATGCCGGCCGAGGCCCAGACGCCCGCACAGCCGAGCGGAATCGGGTGGGCCACCATCGAGGACCTGAACGCGGCGTTCGATTCCGGCGAGCTGACCGCGGAACGGCTAATCGAGATTAGCCTGGCGCGCATCGAGGCCTACGACCAGGCCGGCCCCGAGCTCCACTCCATGCTGTGGCTGAACGAGAACGCCCTCCAGCGGGCCCGGGAGCTCGATGAGGAGCGCAGGCGGAGCGGGCCACGGTCGCTGCTGCACGGCATCCCCGTGGCGCTCAAGGACAACGTCGACACGGGAGACATGCCCACCACCGGCGGGTCGGCGCTGCTGGCCGGCGCGATCCCGCCCGACGACGCCTTCATCGTGAAGAAGCTGCGCGACGCCGGGGCGATCATCCTCGCCAAGACCGCGCTGAGCGAACTCGCGTCGGGAGGCATCCTCAGCTCCGTGGGCAACTACTTCCCCAAGAACCCCCACGACCCCGCGCGCACGCCATCGGGATCATCGACCGGGGCCGGCATCGCCGTCGCCGCGTCGTTCGCCCAGCTGGGTGTCGGAACCGACACGGGCGGCTCCATCCGCGGACCCGCGACGGACAACGGCATCGTCGCGCTTCGCCCCTCGCACGGCCTGTTGAGCCACGACGGCGTCATTCCCCTTTCGATCACGCTCGACATGGCGGGCCCGATGGGCCGCCACGTGTACGATGTCGCGGCGATGCTCGGGGTCATGACCGGCATCGATCCGGCCGACCCGACGACGCGGAAGAGCGAAGGCCGGTTCGAGACCGACTACACGCAGTTCCTCGATGCGGGCGCGCTCGAGGGCGCCCGCATCGGGATCGCACGCGACTTCATGGGGGAGAACGACGGAGTCAACTGGGTCATCGAAGCGGCGCTCGGGACCATGCGCGCCCAGGGGGCGACGGTCGTCGACGTGCGCTTTCCGCCGTGGCTTCTGGCCGTCAAGGGTGACTGGTACTTTACGGTTCGCTACCCGGAGTTCCGCTCCCAGATCGAGGACTATCTCGCGACCCTCGGCCCCGAGTACCCGAAGACGCTGCGGGAGATGATGGAGCGGTCGGACAGGATCGTTGCGCTGATGCCGGACGGATCCCGCCCCAACCCGGTCCGCTGGAACATCTTCAGGGAGGAGGAGGCCAGCGGCGAGCTCACCGACTACGAGTACGTGGCGATGCGCGAGCACGGCTTCCCGATGGTCCAGGCGATCGTGCACGGAATGCTGGACGCCCAGGACCTGGATGCCATCGTCTACCCCCCATCGAACACGCCTCCGGCCCTGCGCTCCGCCGTCGACCACTTCGGCGGCATGGTGGGCACCAACATCGCGAGTCTCGCGGGGCTGCCCGACCTCATCGTGCCGGCGGGATTCACCCGAAGGGGTCTGCCCGTGGGGATTTCCTTCCTCGGCCGCGCCTTCAGCGAGTCTAGGCTGTTCGCCCTCGGCTACGCCTTCGAGCAGGCCGCGCGCGCGCGGCGGGACCCGCTCCACACGCCGCCTCTCCCGGGGGAGAATGTGCCGCGGCCGGCAGGCTCCGGCGGCAGTTGACGGAACACACAGGATGACGCCGGGCAGCTTGTGTCGGCCTTCCAACTCCGCTAGAATGCTGGATTTAAGTTCGTACGTGGTCCCGCGCTCATAAGGTCACTCCTGTCGACGTTCCGTCGATGCCCTCGGGGCCACTCGTTGTGAGGAGGTGCGGTATGAGTCGTCGCGGGTTCTTCGTTGGTCTCGGTCTGTTCGCTTTCCTCCTCCTCACAGCGACTCCCGCGCTGGCGCAGGGCGGCACCATCACCGGCACCGTCGTCCACGGCGAAACGCTTCGCCCCCTGGCCGGCGCGCAGGTCTCGATCCCCGAAACCGGAATCGGCGCCGTGGCGAACAGCCAGGGACGCTACCTCTTCCTCAACGTGCCGGTCGGCACGCACCCGCTTCAGGTCCAGATGATCGGGTACGGAACGCAGGAGACCACGGTCACGGTGGGATCCGGCGAGACTGCAACGGTGGACTTCCAGCTGGACATCGAAGCTCTCGGTCTGGACGAGATCGTCGTTACCGGCACCGTTGGCACCATTCAACGCCGAGCGGTCGCCAACGTGGTCGGAACAATGAACGCAGCCGAGGCGCTCGAGACCAGCGCGCCCGCGAACATTCAGCAGATGCTGACCGGACAGATCCCCGGGGTGTCCGTCCAGGTGGGCAGCGGCTCGGTCGGGTCCGGCAGCGGCATCATCATTCGTGGGCGCAGCACGGTGGCGCTCGGCACACAACCCCTGCTGTACATCGATGGGGTCCGCGCCAACGGAGGCGTCGTCGGCTTCGGTCCGTGGACCAGCGACGGCACTTCCCGCCTCAATGACCTCAACCCGGAGGAGATTGAGCGGATCGAGATCATCAAGGGGCCGGCGGCGGCCACCCTCTACGGTACGGAAGCCTCCGCCGGAGTGATCCAGGTCATCACAAAGAAAGGAATCCCGGGTCGCGCGACGGTCGAGGTCGTCGCCCGGCAGGGCGCCAACTGGTTCCACAATCCGGGCGGACGGCTCCCGACCAACTACGGGATCGCCTCGGACGGACGGACCATCATCTCCCAGCATCCCTACCAGGACGAGTCGGCGGCGGGACGCGACGTCTTCCGCACGGGAATGGTCCAGGGGTATGTGGTCAACGTCAGGGGTGGACGGGACAACCTCACGTACTACTTCTCGGGAGCCTTCGACGACGAGGAAGGCTACCTGCCCAACAACGACAAGACCCGGACGAACGTACGGGCGAATGTTCAGGCGGCTGTGACCGACGAGCTCGACATGGCTGTCGATCTCGGCGTCGTGCGCAGTCTCAGGCACACGGCGAGGGACATCGATTTCGGCCTGATCGCCACCCACCAGTTCGGTTCTCCCGTCACCCAGGACACGCCGCTACGGGGGTTCTCCAATGCTCCACCCGAAATCACGGCGCTGCGCGACTGGCAGGACCGGCTGAACCGGGGCACGGTCTCGACCACGATCAACCACCGCCCGACCGACTGGTTGAGCCAGAGAGTCGTCTGGGGACTGGACTTCACCGACTCCAGGCTCTCGACGTTCGTGCCCCGCATGCCGGACACCCACGAGGCGTCATACTTCGGCTTCCACGGTTCCGAGGGCGGGGGCCAGGGTGCGAAGGGTGTTGAAGAGAAACGCGATGTGAATCAGACCTTCGACTACAACCTGACGGCGTCGTTCGAGCCGTTCTCGGAGGTGACCGCGGCATCGTCGTTCGGGATACAGTATTTCACGCGCGAGTTCCGGGTGACCTCCGCGAGCGCCATCCAGATGCCGACACCGGCCGTGTCCACGGTCTCTTCCGGATCGGTGGCGACAGGCGGAGAGTCCTACGTCGCAAACAAGACCTTCGGGGTCTTCGGCCAGCAGACGGTGGGATGGCGCGAACAGCTGTTCCTTACCGCCGCGCTGCGCGCCGACGCCAACAGTGCCTTCGGTGAGTCCTTCAACGCCGCCTACTACCCGAAGCTGAGTGGAAGCTGGGTGATCAGCGACGCCGACTTCTTCAACCTGCCGGCCATCGAGACCCTTCGTCTGCGGGCCGCGTGGGGGAGGTCGGGGATGCAGCCGGACGCGTTCGCTGCGGTCCGGACCTATGTCCCCTCCGTGGGCCCGGGCAACGTGCCCACGGTCAGGCCCGGGGAAGTGGGCAATCCTGACCTCAAACCCGAGGTCGGGTCGGAGCTGGAGGTGGGGTTTGATGCCAGCCTTCTCCGCGACCACGTCAACCTCGAGGTGACACACTACCGGCAGACAACGAACGACGCGATCCTGATCGCGGCGTCGGCGCCGTCGGGCGGCTTCTCCAGCAGCCGCTTCGTCAACGCGGGCAGGGTGGAGAACAACGGCTGGGAGCTGGCGCTCACCGCGCGCCCCATCCAGACGCGGGCGTTGGGCTTCAGCCTGACCGGCACCGTCTCCCACAACACGAACCTGCTCGCGGATAACGGCGGGCTCCCGCCGCTCCAGATCGACCGGCGAGGCCGCTTCCAGCACATCGAGGGTTGGCCGCTCGGCGCAAACTGGAGCCGGCATGTCGCTTCCGCGCAGTGGGGTGGACCCCAGGGCCGCAATCTGGTCAACATCATGTGCCATGGGGGACCGCCGGGTGTCTTCAACATGGACGAGTCCGAGATCGGCCAGCACCCGCCCGTCCCCTGCGGAAACGCTCCCTACTTCTTCACCGCCCAGGCTGGACCCGGCTGGCTGGGCAGCCTCTCCTCGCAGTTGACGCTCGGCGACAACCTGACGCTCAATGCGCTGTTCACCTGGTACGCGGACCGGACCAGGTTCAGCACGACGCAATGGAAGCGGGACAACTCGTTCGGGAACTCCCTCCAGGGTGCCCAGGCTCGCATCGGCGAACTCGATCCGATCCTGGCGGCCTCCTTCCTGACGGCCGGAGTGGAGTGGCCGCACCACCAGCGGGAAGATCACATCCGCCTGCGCGATGTCTCTCTCAGCTACAGCCTGCCGACCAGCCTGGTCGAGGGCTTCGGCATGTCGCGGGCGACCCTGACCGTGACCGGGCGCAACCTCTGGACCCCGTACGTGCACGAGAGCTTCACCGATCTGGACCCGGAGGCGAAACATGCGCGAGACCGGGAGTACGGGTGGCAGCTCAATCCCCCACCCCTGCCACACTCCGTCATCACCACGCTGAGGGTGAGGTTCTGATGACTCGCTGTCAGCCGAGTGACCGAGCACGAAATTGTTTCCTGCCAGCGCTGCTGGTGGGCGAAAGAGGGGGTCGCATGCGCAATCGATTTCAATACCATCGCGGTTATCACCTGAGCGTTGGCGGGTTGACGCTGGTTCTGACGCTGTCATTCCTCGGGTGTGACAACCTTCTGGAGGTGGAACTCCCCGGGGCTACAACTGCCGAAGCACTGGATGATCCGGGGTTCGCCACCCTGTTAACCACCAGCGTGCAGGGCGAGTTCGAATGTGCGTACTCGAGCTTCGTCTGGGGCACGTCCCATTTGGGAGGGGAGATCATCGGCGGGTTTGTAGAGGCGGGAGGCGCCGAGTGGCTGCAGCGCAACATCACGCCCGCGAGCAGCGACTATGTCGGGAGCGGCTGCGGCGGCACCGGTGTGTACGCGCCGATGGCGACGGCCCGCGCACTTGCGGACGACGTGATCGGGAGGCTCCAGTCCTGGACGGACCAGGAGGTGGCGGGCCGAGGCGAGCTGCTCGCGAAGGCCAACCTGTACGCGGGGTTCAACTACGTCATCTTCGGCGACGCAATGTGCACCGCGGCCTTCGACAACGGCCCTGAGCTGCAGCCGGCGGCCATGTTCGAACTGGCGAGAGACCGCTTCAGCGAGGCCACCTCTGCGGGCGACGCCGAGATCAGGAATGCCGCCTACGTCGGGCTCGCCCGGGCCAATCTCTCGCTGGGAGACAATCAAGCGGCGCTCTCCGCAGCCGAGCAGGTCTCGCCCGGCTTCAGCTACGACGTGACCCGCTCGTCCGCCAACAACGCGCGCCGGAACATCATCTACCTGAACAACAACCAGAATCGCCGGATTTCCGTCGACCCGCACTACTGGGACGTGACCTGGATGGGGGTGCCCGATCCGAGGGTGGACGTCGCGAACACGGGCGGCAAGACAACCGACGGCGTGACGGACCTGTGGCTCCAGACCAAGTACGGTTCGGATTCCGCGCCCTATCGGCTCGCGAGCCATGTGGAGGCCCAGTTGATCATCGCCGAGGTCGCGGGAGGCCAGAGGGCCGTTGATATCATCAACGAGCTGCATGCCGCGGCGGGCATCCCACCCTTCGAGGGCGGTTCGGAGGCCGAGATCCGGGCCCAGGTCATCGAGGAGCGGCGGCGCGAGTTCTTCCTTGAAGGGAAGAGGTTCGGCGACCTGCGCCGCTACGGCGGGTTTGACGAGTGGACCAAGGGCACGCATCCGTTCACCCCCATCACATATGGGGGCAACGAGTGCATGCCCCTGCCCAATGTGGAGCGATTCAACAATCCCAGCCTCTCGGGCTGAAACGGTTGGAATGAGACGCGCCCCGCGGGCCCCCCGAAACCGGGTGCCGGTGGGGGCGCGCCTTTCCTGAGCGATCTGCAGAATGCTGCTCGCAAGAGACTTCCCGATCCGAAAGTACGTCTGCGTGGCTGCCGTCCAGGTCCTCTGTTCGGGATGCTTCGGCTATGTCACGGCGGAACGCGGGACCGTGCCGCCTGGCGAGAGAGTGCGTGTACACTTGACGCAGGAAGGGCCTGACGACCTGGCGGAGTTCGCTCCCGGCCTAACGATGGACGGCACGCTCGTTCGGGCCGACAGCGACCAGCTCATCCTGCGCGTCTCGGTCGTGGACCAGACGGTGGGAATCATGACCAGATCCCTGGGGCAGGACCTGACGATCCCGGCCAGCCGCATCGCCCGGCTGGAGCAGCGCGAGCTCGACCGCAGGCGAACCTGGCTGACCGCCGGGGTCGGCGCCGCCGTCGTCGCCGCAATGCTTACGAGCTTCGGCGAAGGCGTCCCGAACCCCGAACTTCCACCTGTGGAGGAGGATCCGGCCGGATTCACAGCTTGGAGAGCGGCGATCTCTCTGTTCAAGATTCCGGCCCGCTAGCACGGAAACCTATGACCAACCAGGAGGCACGTCCGGCGGCTCGCGCTTCCTCGCCTTCCTCGCGTTCGAGTTGTGGCTTGGGGGTAGGCGCCATGTTGATCTGCGCGACGGCGGCCAGCGCCCAGGAGCCTCCGTCCGGTTGGGAAGAGATGGTCGCCTCCGAGGAAGCCATCGTTCAGGTCTCACCTCACATCGAGCGTCTCGGCCACTCGATCCTGAACCTCCACCTCCCCGATGAGTCCACACGGACGGTGTTCGGAGACGTCGTTGAGGTCGTGGATCTCGTTTCGGTCGAGCCCCGAAGCGGAAATGCGCTCGGCGTGGTCGGGCGGAGTTCCCACGATCCCGCGGCGAGTAACGTTTCCCGACGGGATCTGGCTCTCTGGCGGCCGCTCCTGGATCACATTGAGTACTTCGACCACGCCAGGTTCCAGGTGATTCGCGGTCAGCTGTCGGAGGACGATCCGGGACGCCTCGAGACCGACCTGGGCTTCGAAGCCCTGGCACGCGTCCCGGACGGCCGGCTCTGGTTGCGCGGCGACCTGACGGTCACATGGACGGCCGGGGCTCCGCTGGAAGAGGATGGGCCGCCCACATGGAGCATCGTGGAGTGGCGAACCGGAGAGCTGCGGACGATGGCGGCCGACCAGCTCCTCTTCGAAGAAATCCTGGATCAGGTCCTGGAGCCCGAAGCGCTCGGCTCGGCCCGGCGCTCGATACACGAGGAGTTCGTCCTCGAGTACCTGCTCGATCCGGACGGCTTCCAGCGTCCCACGCCCTATTTCGATGTGCAGTCGGCGGATCGTCATCCGGGGGTTGCGGTCACTGATGTGAACGGAGACGGCTTCGATGACGTGTACGTCATGGCACGCTGGGGTCCGAACCAGTTCTTCCAGAACCAGGGTGACGGAACCTTCGAGGAAGTCGCCGCACGAATCGGCCTCGACGTGTCCCATTTCACTTCCTCGGCGCTGTTCGCCGACTTCGACAACGACGGCGACCAGGACGTCTTTCTCGGCCGGACGCTGCAGCCGAGCGTCTACCTGGTGAACGAGGGCGGCCGTTTCGTCGATCGTTCGCTCGACCTGCTCGACGATCCGCTGCCGGCACTCGTCTCGTCGGTCTCCGCCGTCGACTACGACAGCGACGGCCTGCTCGACCTCTACGTCTCCACCTTCGCCGCCGCCCTGCATCCGATCGAGACGATGGCGTTCCTCGACCAGCCGGATGGACAGCGTCTGTGGGCGCTTGCGACCGGCGGCGATAATCACGTCATCAAGAACAAGTTCGGGCCGCCCAACGTCCTCCTGCGCAACCGGGGCGGTGGCCGGTTCGCGCGCGTGGACGACACGACGCTCAGCCTTTTCAGGAACACATACCAGTCCACCTGGGCCGACTACGACAATGACGGCGACATGGACGTGTACGTGGTGAACGACTTCGCGCCCAACAACCTCTACCGCAACGACGGCGGGGGCGGCTTCACGGACGTCACGGCGGCGACCGGAACGGCCGACCTCGGCTTCGGCATGGGGGCATCGTGGGGAGACTATGACGCCGACGGCCTGCAGGATCTCTATGTGACGAACATGCACAGCAAGGCGGGCCTGCGGATCGCCGCCCGGTTGAACGACGTCGACGGTAACTTCAGGCGAATGGCCCGTGGCAATACGCTGTTCCGAAACCGGATGGACGGGTTTGAGCAGGTCTCCAGCCTCAAGCGGCCCGGGCTGCCGGTCGAGGCCGCGGGTTGGGGATGGGGAAGCCAGTTTCTCGACCTGGACAACGACTCGGATCTCGACATCCATGCTCTGAGCGGGTTCTATACCGCTCCGTCGGCGGTCGAGCTGCCGGTGGACATATGAACGGACTACTGGCGCGCAGTTGTGCGCTCGGACGAACATCCCGGGGCGCTTCAGCTCGAAACCGACCTCTATTCGAGAGCGTCGGAGCGGCTCCAGTCGGGAGCATCGTTCAGCGGACACGAGCGCAATCACGTGTTTCTCAACCGGAACGGCGACGACTACGTCGAGGTCTCCGGCATCTCCGGTCTGGATCATCCCGGAGACAGCAGGGCGTTCGCCGTTCTCGACTTCGATCGAGACGGGTGGCAGGACCTAGCGGTGGTCAACGCGAACGCACCGCTGTTCCAGCTCTTCCGGAATCGGATGGGCGAGCGGGGTGATGCGGGCCGGATGGTGGCGATTCGCTTCGAGGGGGGAAACCGGTTTGCCTTCCCGGCCAGCGAGTGGAGCAGCCGGGATGCGTACGGAGCCCGCGTAATCCTGGAGGTCGAAGGCCGCGAACTGCTTCGCGAGCATCGCGCGGGCGAGGGTCTCGCCGCGCAGAACTCGGCGACGCTGCACGTCGGAATCGGTGACGCGGAAGAGGTGACCAGGCTCGAAGTACGCTGGCCGTCAGGGCGGCGGTCCGACGCCACGGCCGTCCCCGCGGGGACGCTGGTCACCGCCTACGAGGATCCTTCGGCTTCGCCCACGGGGGCTCCGTTCGTCCTGACGCCATACCGGGTACGCGGCCAGCAGCCCGCGGTTACCGCATCCGTGGAGCCCATCGTCACCACCAGTTCCGCGAACGCGTCGATCCGGGCCGCGCAGGACGTCCTTCCGGGCGAGCGCGCCCGTCTCATCCTCTATACGACCGTGGCCACATGGTGCGCCCCGTGCCTCGCCGAGCTTCCGAGCCTCGACCTACTGAGAACCTCCTTCACAAGCGCGGAGTTGGAGATCTTCGGGGTGCCCTACGACCCGGAAGAGTCGCCGGAGGTCCTGGCCGCCTGGTCGGCGCGATACGAGCCACCATATCGCATCCTCTCCGAGCTGAAACCCGGGCAGCGCAATGCGGTGATTCAGGGCGCACTTGAGGCCTTGCGCATCGACGGGCTCCCCGCAGCCGTCGTCACCGATTCGGAGGGTGAGGTGCTCCTCGTGCGCTGGGGACCGCCGTCGGTCTCGGAACTGCGCGTCCTGCTCGAGAATCAGGAGCACGGCAAGTGATCAGAGGCGCGGCGTCCTGTTGGTTCGAGCAGGTTCGGGGGAAGGTTGCTCCGACGTTGGCCGCCGTCGTCCCGATCCTGACGGCGGTGCCTCTTCAGGCGCAGGTGCGCCTGCACGGACCCGTACCCGGTCGCCCTGCGGTCTCTGCCGAGGTGGTGCCGGGAAGCATCGTACGGCAAGCGGATGCCTTGTCGCTCCGAATCTCGGTGGAGGTCCCGAGCGAACATCATGGGTACATCGACAAGGGGGACGACGGATTCTTCATTCCGTTCTCGTTCTCTTTCCCCGACTTCGAGGGAACCGGGGTGGGCGTCGAGATGACCGCCGCGCCAGCCGGTACGAGAGACGACGGGGTAAGGGCGCAGGTGCTGAGGGGCCGGGGCGAGTTCGGGTTTCTGCTCGTACCGGCACCGAGGCCTGATACGGAGGCGACTGCCATCCTTCGATATCAGATTTGCAACGACGTGACGCAACGGTGCTATCCGCCCGCCAGGCTGCCCATCCCGATTGGGTGGAGCGGACCATCGGAGGGACCCGGAGGACGCTGAAGCCGGCTCCGTCTCAGGGAGCCCGCACGTACTTCGTCAGCCCTCCGCCCGCGAACGGCCGCGAAATCGGGCCCTCGGCGGCGTAGACGTTGCCCTCCGCGTCCACTGCGACACCCTCTCCCGCGGCGCCGTGGGGCCTGTCTTCCACCGGGTGGGGTGGAATGAACGCCGTGACCCTGTCTTCGCTGGCGTGGCCAACGCGGATCCCGGTCATCCAGTCCGGATGGTTGTTCGGGTTCGACTCCGAGTCGATGGCGTACAGCATGTCGTTGTCGTCGATGAAGAGCCCGCTGATCCGGCTGAACTGGTAGTAGGTGTCGAGAAGGTTGCCTTCCTGATCGAAGATCTGGATGCGGTGGTTGCCGCGGTCCGCCACGAAGAGGCGTCCCTGGGAGTCCAGCTCCAACGCGTGCGGCGTCCGGAATTCCCCGGGGCCCGTCCCGATCTGGCCCCATTCCATCATGTACTCGCCCTCGGGGCTGAACTTGATGATGCGCCCGGTCGCGCCGGGAGGAACGTTCGCGTTCTGGCCGCTGTGGCCGTCGGATACGAAGATGTAGCCCTCGGGCGTGGTGATGACATCGCAGGGCTGGTTGAAGTGATCCGGACCGCTCCCGGCGACGCCGCGCGTCCCGAGCGTCATGAGGATCTCGCCCTCGGGGCTGAACTTGAAGACCTGATGGCCCTTTGTCTGCTCTGCGTCGCCCGATGAGTCGGTGACCCAGACGTTCCCGTCCTGATCCACGTGCAGCCCGTGCGGGAGAATGAAGAGCCCCGCGCCGAAGCTGGTGAGCACCTCTCCGGTTTCGCGGTCGAACTTGAGGATGGGATCCACGTCGGATGTGCCGCAGCCGTCGGTGAGCGCGTTCCCGCCACAGCGGTCGTAGGCCCAGAGCTGTCCGTCGGGCCCTATGTCCACACCCGCCGTGGACCCCCATTCCCGCTCATCCGGCAGCGGTCCGAAGCCGATGACGACCTCGGACGTGGGGTTGGGCAGATCGCCGGCCATGGCGGGATCGGGCACATCGGTCGGATCGGCCATCTCGGCCCCAGCGGATTCGTCCCCTCCGCTGTCGGCTGGCGCGCATGCCCCGGCGGCCAGGGCGAGGACCATGGCGAGGCTGATGGCGAGCTTGGAGTCGTCGGTCGCGAACATGAGGCACCTCCCGGTAACGAATTGACCCGAACACGCAACTTATGCCACGAGCAGGGGCGGGGCGAACGAAGGCGTGCCGGGCGAGTGTGGGGCGCGAGGCAGGCCGACGACGGGGTCAGGGGGTCCGCTTTCCAGCTTACGCTGATCGGCGGGCGGGGGCCGGCGCCTTGAAGTCAATCCGCGGTCTTTGCCCCGTCCTTCCGGGGAAACGGGATCAGCGCGGGCACGACTGCCTGGTACTCGCGGTAGCCGGGATACTTCGCGGCGGATATCTCCTCGGTCATGCGCAGGGACGGAACGAACAGAAGCGTGAGCCCGATGCAGCCGAGAACCGTCCAGTGCACCCATTCACCGGATGCGGCGACCGCGAACAGGTAGAACACCCACCACATGCCCATCTCGCAGAAGTAGTTGGGATGCCGGCTGTAGCGATAGAGCCCGCGGGTCATGAACGGCTGCCGGATCTCCTCGCCGCTGGCCATCCGGCGCTTCTTGTCCTGCTGGAAGTCCCACATCTGCCGATCGGCAATGGTCTCGCCGGCCAGGAGGGTGAGGAACACGGCGGCGGCCAGGAAGTCAAGCGAGCCGAGGGGCGTGTCCGGGAATTGCCACGCCCGGTGGACCGGGGAGGTGAACAGCCAGATGAGCAGCATCTGGCCGGGGTGGACGACGGTGATGTTGAGCACCTGGAAGCCCACCGGGCCGAACCGTTTGCGGACGTGCGCCCAGCGATAGTCCTCGCCGCCCGGCCGGTACCCGCCCCTGCGGGCGAAGTTGTACGTCAGGCGGACGCCCCATGCGACCACAAGCGCCGTCATGAGCATCACGCGCGGGAAGGCGAAGCCCACCGAGGCGGCGACGATCAGGCAATAGACCGGCGGGCAGATGGACCAAAGCCGGTCGATCCAGGAGACCTCGCGGGTGATGACGGACAGGAGCCAGGCCACCAGCGCGAGCACCAGGCACAATTCGAGCGCGGTCCCGAACGGCGTGCCCCCCAGGGGAAGGTCGATAAAATCGAGCCCGAGCATGGCGAGTCTCCCGTCGATCAGATGCCCGCTAACGAACAGCGACCGGCATCAGCGCCATCCCGGAACACAAGACCAATGATACTGGCGGATCCGGCTCGGCGCGGGCTCGGGGAGTGGACACCGGAATGGAGCGGAGGCGGGGGGACTCGAACCCCCAAGGGCTTTCGCCCGCCGCATTTCGAGTGCGGTGCCTTACCAATTAGACTACGCCTCCGGACGAAACCGGGCCGATCGGCTCAAGGACGGAAACCTCTCAACCTGCTGTCAAAATCGGGGCGCCCGGATTTGAACCGGGGACCTCTGCGACCCGAACGCAGCGCTCTACCGGACTGAGCCACGCCCCGAAAGTCGTTGCCGCCAACAGGCGACGATGCACACAATTGGCGGCCCCACCCGCTCGCCAGCAAGATGGCCGCCCCGGCGGATGCAGGCGATTCGCAGCCCAGGCCCCGCGAAGCGGGTCCGATGGCGAGCCGAGGAGGTGCCGCGTCCGCAACCTTATCGCTGGGTTCGATAGCCGCCCCCGAGACGGCCCCGCCGCCACGACCGGACGGGATTCGCAACCGAGGCGCCGCGCCAACGGCGCCGAAGGTGAGCCGAGGACGCGAAGCGCCCGGAGGCTCAACCCTGGGTTCGAACGCCCACGCCGTCCGATGGCGGGCTCCGCCCGCAAGCGGACGGGGTGGTATTCTAACCCACGTGGGCGTTAGCCCACACGATTTCCAATCGTGCGCCTTAAGCCACTCGGCCACCCGTCCGAAACATATGCAGCCACTGCCACCTGCAGGGAACCCGCTGACGAAGCAACGGCCCGTTCGCCCGCAGCAAACAAGCCGCCTGAGCGAATGAAAGGAATACCTGCCCAACGAGCGAGGCAAGGTTGGGGCCTCAGTATCCCAGGCCCGGTTGCCTGACAGGCAAATGCGCGCCTTTCAGGCCCAAGCCGGACTCGCAGCCGAGGCCCCGCGAAGCAGGTCCGAATGCGCGACGAGGAGACGAAATCCCCCACAGCCTCAACCCCGAGCCAGACTGGCAGGCCGCCCCCGCGCCCGTTGTGACACACGGGGTGGGATTCGCAACCGAGGCGCCGCACCAGCGGCGCCGAAGGTGAGGTGAGGAGGCGCAGCCTCCGCAACCTCAACCCCGGGTTCGAACGCCCACCCCCTCCGGCGCGAGCCCTGCTCGCGAGCGGAGGGGGTGGGATTCGAACCCACGAGACCCTCTCGGGTCAACGCCTTAGCAGGGCGCCGCCTTAAGCCACTCGGCCACCCCTCCGAAATTGCCCCGCCTGGGATCGAACCAGGACTCTTCTGATCCAGAGTCAGACGTGTTGCCAGTTACACCACGGGGCATTCAACCACCAATTTGCGCGCTCACCGCCCAGGCTGGCAAGCCGCAAGCCACCAGTCGGATTCGAACCGACGACCCCGTCATTACGAGTGACGTGCTCTACCAGCTGAGCTATGGTGGCGGCCATGCCGACCGTCGCCGGCCAACCAGGAATGGAGCCGAGGGGAATCGAACCCCTGACCTCAGCGTTGCGAACGCTGCGCTCTCCCAACTGAGCTACGGCCCCCTGCGCAATCGCTTTCACGGAATCGTATCAACCGATGGGCGCGAGAGGACTCGAACCTCTGACCTCTACGATGTCAACGTAGCGCTCTAACCAGCTGAGCTACGCGCCCCCAGGCCGGAACCATCCTGGCCTTGACATCCCCGAAGGGAAATACGCCCGGGAGGACTCGAACCCCCAACCTCTTGATCCGTAGTCAAGCGCTCTGTCCAATTGAGCTACGGGCGCTGGTTTCCTGCCGCCTTCCACCGAAGCGGCCAGCCGTTGTGGCCACCTCCGAATGCCCACGACAGGACTCGAACCTGTACGCCGTTTCCGACACTGGTCCCTCAAACCAGCCTGTCTACCAATTCCAGCACGTGGGCAAATGTCCTGCACCAAACCACGGTGGGCGCCGGCATCCGACGACGGTACCCGCACCGGGACCTGCCATGCTCGGAGAGGGACTCGAACCCTCACGGGGTTAACCCCCACAGGATCCTGAATCCTGCGCGTCTACCAATTCCGCCACCCGAGCCTTTCGGCACATCGATTCGGTGAATGGAGCCGAGGGGAGTCGAACCCCTGACCTCCTGAATGCCATTCAGGCGCTCTCCCAACTGAGCTACGGCCCCAAACCCGCTCCACGACCCAGATTTTCAAAAAACCACCAGCGGGGCTGACGGGACTCGAACCCGCGGCCTCCGGTGTGACAGACCGGCACTCTAACCAACTGAGCTACAGCCCCTGCTCCGCGCTCTTCGCGCGTCCTTCCAAACGCCCTCACGGGGAATCGAACCCCGACCGCCACCTTGAAAGAGTGGTGTCCTAGCCGTTAGACGATGAGGGCTCTCCCCCCAGTTGTACAGGCCCGGAGGGACTCGAACCCCCAACCCCCGGTTTTGGAGACCGGTGCTCTACCAGTTGAGCTACGGACCCCCGCGCACACGACCCGCCATCTCTGGCCGGTGAGCCGGTAGATGGCCAGGGGCGGAATCGAACCGCCGACACCGCGATTTTCAGTCGCGTGCTCTACCAACTGAGCTACCTGGCCAAAAAAACGCCCGAACCTTTCGGTGCGGGCGGCTGGATCGGGAGTTCGCCGGGGGCTACCGGCGAGTCCCGCCTCCCCGCCCGCGAGGGCTCGACCACGTATCGGACGCAAACCAGCGAAGCGCCCGCACGCGGCCCGACCTCCGGAAAGGCCACGGTCGTCGCGTTTCGGTCGCTTCCGGCATGATTCCCGCCTCGGTTTCCTGTGTTTTCTCTCGTCAAACTGTCCTGCTACGTGGAAAAACGCCGCCATTTCGGCGGCGCTTCCAAGTAGCGGGGGCGGGATTCGAACCCGCGACCTTCGGGTTATGAGCCCGACGAGCTACCAGACTGCTCCACCCCGCAACAAGAAGCGAAAGGTAAAGCGATCCCGCGAAGCGTGTCAAGCGCAGATCGGCCATGCGACCAATCCGCGTTCTCACGCCGCCGAGGCTACGGCCGCGCGCCCTATCTGCGTGCGAGCGCCGCCAGGGCATCTGGATCACCCTCGATTCCCTCCGCAGGCTCGAGTTCCAGCACGCGCGCCATGAAGGGATAGATGTCCACCCCCTCGATTCGGGGTAGCCGGGTGCCCGGCTCGATTCCCGGTCCCTTCACGAGAAAGATGCCGTGCATGGACGAATACGAGGGGTCCCATCCGTGCATCCCCCGACTGCTTCCCCGGCGCGGGCCGATGCCGATCGTGTACCCCTCCTCCGGGACCACGACGAGATCTCCGAAACGGGGGTGGCCGTTCACATGCAGTTCCGGGGGCGCCTCCCGGTTCCGGTAGACCCGCGCGTGCGGCATCCCCTCGTCGAGCGAGGCGCGAAGCTCCTCGATCCGCGCGTCGCTTCCCTCGACGTGCAGGATGCCCACGGTCCCTCCCGAGGTGAGGTGGGCACCGGACATGTCGGCGATATGGTCCAGCGCGTAGTGCCCGTCCGGCCGGACGTTGCTCATCCCGTGGTCGGACACGAGCACGACGTACACCTCGTCTCCGTGGGGCAGCGCGTCGATGCCATCCAGAAGGCGTCCCAGCGCCCGGTCCACCAGATCCACCGCTTCCGCCACCTCGGGAATCCCTCTGGGGCCGAACCGATGCCCGGCGTAGTCCACCTCCGCAAAATAGAGAGAGACCATGTGCGGGCGTGTCTCGGCTGGAAGAGCGAGCCATGTCAGCACCGTGTCGACGCGCTCCCGGTTCGGGACGATGGGGTCGAAGCGCTTCCAGCGGTTGGGCCGGATGCCCTGGATGTCTGCCTCGGTACCCACGAAGTAGAACGCGGCGCTCACCATCCCCTGTTTCTCGGCGGTCACCCAGATGGGCTCGCCCCCGTACCACTGGCCGTCCTCCACGGTCTCGCGGTCGGAGAGGGAGTAGAAGCGGTCGAACTCCCGGTCGTAGAAGGTGTTGGCTACGAGCCCGTGGCTCCCTGGGTAAAGCCCGGTAGCGATGGAGTAGTGCGCGGGGAAGGTCAGCGAGGGGAAGACCGGAATGAGCCCTTCGGCGCGAGCACCCTCGGCCGCCACGCGGTCGAAGTTGGGTGTGTTGAACATCTCCACGTAGTCGTGCCGAAACCCGTCGAACGACACCATTACGACATAAGGCTTGTCGAGATGGCGGGGGTCGTTCCGGCCGGCTCCCGGACCGGACTCGGCGGTCGCGGCCGCGTCACCGCCACCCGGGGCTTGTGGCACACTGGTGCAGCCCACCAGCCAGAGCGCCAGAATGACGATCCCGGCCGAGGTCAGGCCCGACGCACGCAATCCTCGGCCGATCCACGATCCGCCGGCCCGGCGAATCCCCTTGTAGCGCTGGAACTCTGCGGTCATCTTCACGGCTTCCGGCAGCACGGCAACCTCTCCTGGAGGGATCCGTCCGCGATCAAGCGGGCGGGGAGGGGAACGAGTGCCGCGAATAATAGCTGCATGCGGGCGGCTCTTGAAGGAGGAGACGGGTCGAGATGAGCGAGAGAGGTCTTGAGACCGCCACCCTGGGCGGGGGATGTTTCTGGTGCCTGGAGGCGGTGTACCTGGAGTTGCGCGGCGTGCAGGGGGTGGACTCGGGATACGCCGGCGGTCATGTGCAGGACCCGACCTACCAACAGGTCTGCACCGGCGCCACCGGGCATGCCGAAGTGGTCCGCATCATGTTTTCCCCGGATGAGATCACGTTCCGGGAGCTGCTCGAGGTCTTCTTTACGATTCACGACCCGACGACCCTGAACCGCCAGGGAGCCGACGTGGGCACCCAGTACCGCTCGGCCATCTTCCATCATTCGCCGGAGCAGGAGGCCGTGGCGCGGGAGGTGATCGCAGAGCTCGAGGATCAGGGACTGTGGCGTTCTCCGATCGTGACCGAACTGGTTCCGGCGGGCCGGTTCTTCCCCGCCGAGGCCTATCACCGCAACTACTTTGCGCGCAATCCGAGCCAAGGATATTGTCGCGCCGTGGTGGCGCCCAAGGTCGCGAAGGCGCGGGCGAAGTTCTTCGACAGGCTGAGGAGGACCTAGAGCAGTACGCTCAGCGGCTTCTCCAGGATGTCCTTCAGCGTCGCCAGGAAGCGAGCCCCCTGGGCTCCGTCGATGATGCGGTGGTCGCAGCTCATGGTGATGCGCATGCGGGGCCGGACCACGACCCGGCCATCGAGCGCCACCGGCCGTTCCTCGACCGCGCCCACCGCCAGGATTCCGGCTTCGGGCGGGTTGATGACCCCGGTGAACTGTTCGATGCCGAACATCCCCAGGTTCGAGATCGAGAAGGTGGATCCCGTGTACTGATCGGGCGTCAGGCGCTTCGCCCGGGCGAGCGCAGCCAGCTCCTTCACCTCGTTGGAGATATCCGCGATCGGGCGCGCGTGCGCATCGCGCACCACCGGCGTAATGAGCCCGTCGTCGATGGCCACCGCGACGCCGATGTGGACGCGGTTGTGTCGGCGCACATGGTCGCCGCCCCACCAGGCGTTGCACTCGGGATGGCGGGCAAGCGCGAGCGCCGTCGCCTTGATGACGATGTCGTTGACGGAGATGCGGGCGCCCAGTTCAAGCTCGTTGAACTGGCGGCGCAGCTCGGTCGCCCGGGCCATGTCGACATCGGCCGTGAGGAAGAAGTGCGGTACCGGCCCCAGGGACTCGACCAGCCGGCGCGCGATCGTCTTGCGGATCTGGGTGAGCGGGACGTCCACGAAGTCCTCGCCCGGGACGTCCGGAATGGGCGCGGGAGCCGTCGCCGTTCCGGCGGCCAGGGCGGCCTCGATGTCGCGCTTGACGATTCTGCCCCGCGGCCCGGATCCCACGACTGCTTCCAGACGGAGGCCTGCCTCGCTCGCCAGGCGGCGGGCGACGGGCGATGCCCTCAGCCGGCCGCCGTCCTGGCGGGCCTCCGCGGCAGGCGCGGCCGGGGTATCCGCCCGGACGACGGGAGGTGTGGGGGGCGGAGTGGTCGGAGGCGGCGTTGTGGCAGGCGGCACCGCGGGGGAGGGAGGCGTTGCGGTTGGAGCGGCCGTCCGAACCGGCTCTTCCTCCGCCTCGGTGGCCGGCGATGCGGTCGAGGCCGGCCCAGCGGCCGCCACCAGCGCCGACACGTCTTCGTCCACGGCCGCGATCACCGCGATCACGTCTCCCACGGGCGCCGCCTGTCCCTCGCTCAGCAGGATGGCGCGCAACACGCCGTCGCCGCGCGCCACCAGCTCCATGGTCGCCTTGTCGGTCTCGATTTCGGCCAGCAGGTCGCCGGCCGCGACCTGGTCACCCTCCGCCTTGAGCCACTTGACGACCTGCCCCTCCTCCATGGTGGGGGAGAGGGCTTCCATGTGCACTTTGGTGGCCATCGACTAGCCTCGGGTGGTCGGATCGGCGGTTACGTCGCGTCGGACGGCGCGGCCAGGGTCAGTTGCGGTAGAGAACCTTCCTGCACGCGTCCACGACCCGGGCCGCGTCGGGTTTCGACTGCTTCTCCAGATTCCTGGCGTAGGGCATCGGCACGTCCGCCTGGGTGATTCGCTGCACCGGCGCGTCCAGATCGTCGAAGCCCTCGTCCTGAATCAGCGCGACGATCTGCGCGCCGATGCCCGTGAACGGCCAGCATTCCTCCACGTAGACGGCGCGATTGGTCTTGTGCACGGAGCGGAGAATCGCCTCCATGTCCAGCGGACGGAGGGAGCGCAGGTCGAGCACCTCGGCCGAGACGTCCTCCTTCTCCAGCGTGCGCGCGGCCTGAAGGGCCACATGGGCCATCTGTCCGTGCGAGATGATGGTGACGTCCGTACCCTCCGCCTTCACATCGGCTACGCCCAGCGGCACGACGTGCTCGCCTTCGGGAACGTCGCCGCGCGCGTTGTAGAGCAGCTCGGACTCCATCACCACCACCGGATCGTCGTCGCGAATCGCGGCCTTGAGCAGCCCTTTCGCATCCGCCGGCGTAGCCGGATTCACCAGCTTGACCCCGGGGGCGTGGACATAGTAGGTCTCGCACGCCTGCGAGTGCTGCGCCGCGAGCTGCAGGGCCGACCCGTTCGGTCCCCGAAAGACCATGGGAACGTGCAGTTGCCCGTTCGTCATGTAGTGGGTCTTGGCGGCGTTGTTGATGACCTGGTCGAGAGCGAGGAACGCGAAGTTGAAGGTCATGAACTCGATGACCGGCCGGAGCCCGGCCATCGCCGCGCCCACGCCCAGCCCGGCGAAGCCGAGTTCGCTGATCGGCGTGTCCACCACCCGTGCGGCGCCGAAGCGCTCGAGCAGGCCCCGGGACACCTTGTAGGCGCCGTCGTACTCCGCCACTTCCTCACCCATGAGAAAAACGGAGTCGTCGCGCTCCATCTCTTCCGCGAGCGCCTCGTTGAGGGCGTCCCGGTAGGTCATGACCGCCATCTCAGCCTCCCCGCCCATCGAAGAAGAGCCTTCCGTGCACGTCCATGTCGCTGTAGACGAATTCGTGCAGGCTGTCCTCGGGGGGGAGCGGCGAGCGGTCGGCGAAGTCGGCGGCGTCCTCGACCAGCTCGCGCACCTCCTCGTCCATCCGCTCCAGGCTCTCCCGGGTGAGATGCCCGCTCTGGATCAGCAGGTCGCGCACATGGGCGATGGGGTCGTCCTCGCGGACCCGCGACTCGACCTCCTCCTTGCTGCGGTAGGTGCCCGATACCGGATCGGACATCGAATGGCCCTTGAAGCGATACGTCTCCGCATCCACGAACTGGGGTCCGGCACCGTCGCGCACGCGGTCCAGCAGATCTTCCATCAGTCGCCAGACCGCAAGCACGTCCTGACCGTCCACGTAGTGCGCGGGAATCCCGTGCGCCCGTGACTTCTCGACCATGGGGGTCGTGGTCACGCGGTTGAAGGCCGTCCCCATGCCGTACCCGTTGTTCTCGACGACGTAGATGACCGGCAGCTTCCAGATGGCCGCCATGTTGAGCGACTCGTGGAATGAGCCCTGGTTGACGGCCGCGTCCCCCAGGAAGCAGACGCAGACGCGGTCTTCGCCGCGGTAGCGGCTCGCCCAGGCGAACCCGGTCGCCAGGGGGATCTGGCCACCTACGATGCCCCATCCACCCATGAAGTTGTGCTTCGCGGAGAACAGGTGCATCGAGCCGCCCTTGCCGCCCGAGCACCCGCCGACCCGCCCATAGAGTTCGGCCATGGCCGCGCGCGCGGAGATGCCCTTGGCGAGCGCCAGGGTGTGTTCGCGGTAGGCGGAGATGGCGTAGTCGTCGGGGCGAAGCGGTCCGACGAAGCCCAGGGCCACCCCTTCCTGACCGGTATGCAGGTGGCAGAAGCCGCCGATCTTGCCGATCGCGTAGGCTTCTTCCGCCTTCTGCTCGAACCGCCGGTATACAAGCATCTCCCGCAGGAAGCCCAGCACCTGTTCGGCCGGAAAGCCCTCGATAACGGCTGGAGCGGCCGATGTGGATGCGTCCCGCACGGCGCTGTCAGGCATGTGCCACCCCCCTTCCATCCGCTTCCGCTGTCGAAGTACGTCGCGCCTCGATCTGGACGAGCCGGAGCCCGGGCACCTCCGCGGGCGCGGACAGATCGGTCTCCAGCACGTGCCGAATCGAACCCGCCGCGCCGGCGGATACCTGGCGCGCCTGATCCTTCGCATGATAGCTGGAGCGGACCAGGGGACCGGACTCCACATGCCGGAAGCCGTATTCTCCCTCGCCGATCCGCTTCCAGTCGTCGAATTCCTTCGGCGTCACCCAGCGGGCCACGGGAATGTGCTGCAGCGACGGGCGGAGATACTGGCCCAGGGTGAGAATGTCGACGCCGGCCTCGCGAAGGTCGCTCATCGCCTGCCGGATCTCGGATGCGCGCTCCCCCATCCCCAGGATGATGCCCGTCTTGGTCAGGATGCGCGGGGCCAGGCGCTTGGAGGCTCCGAGAAAGGAGATCGAGCGCCAGTAGCGGCCTCCCGGGCGTACCTCGGGGTGGAGCCGCTCGACGGTCTCGAGGTTGTGCCCGAGAATCGCCGGCTTGGCGCCCAGGACCATCGCCAGGGCGCCTTCGTCGCCCTTGAAGTCCGGAATCAGCACCTCGACCGAGCATTCCGGCAGCCGGTCGGTAATGCTGCGTACGGTCTCGGCATAGATCGCGGCGCCGCCGTCCGGCAGCTCGTCCCGATTCACGCTGGTGATCACGACGTGCTCGAGGTCCATGGCGGCCACGGTATCCGCGACGCGCCGGGGTTCGTCCCGGTCCAGCACGGTCGGCAGTCCGTGGGCGACCGCGCAGTACTTGCACGCGCGCGTGCAGACATCGCCGAGGATCATGAAGGTGGCCGTGCCGGCCTCCCAGCACTCGCCGATGTTGGGGCAGCCCGCCTCTTCGCACACGGTGTGAAGCGCCCGGCTGCGCATGAGGCGCTTCAGCCGCAGATAGTTCGGGCCCCCGGGAGAACGCACCTTGAGCCAGGACGGCTTGCGCTCGTTCGGGGATATGGTGGCGAGGCCCTCGTGGGCGCGTATGCGGGAAGTGCCCTTGGGCGTGACGGTGCCCGTGTCCTTCCGCGCCGGCGCGTATCCCTTCCAGGCTTTGAGGGGCTGGCTCAACCTCGAGTTCTCCGTCGCTCGTTCCCTTGAGCCGGACCCGGATCGGCCCCCCGGGGATCGCAATTCTGGCTGGTCAGGGCCCGCCGGCAAATGCGGGCCGCGAAGGGTCTCCATCCCGGGTTCGGGCACGATTTGCGCGTCCCGGTGCGTAGCTTGGAATGATAAAACCCCGACGCTTTCTACGGCAACGGAGCACGCCGGTGCGGGGCATGCTCCGGCACCCGTCGACAAACTCCCCCCCCGGCATTCGATCGGCCGTTAGAAGCCGAATCCCCGTAGCGCCCCCGCGATGCCCATCCCTGCGTACGTACCCAGCGCGTAGCCGAGGAGACCCACCAGAATGCCCGGCAGAATGAGGGATCGCCATCCCCCCGCCACCGCTACCGCGAGTGCGCTCCCGGGTCCTCCCACGGATGCCTGGGAAGCTACGCACAGCGTGCCGATGTCCACGCGCAGGAAGCGGCCCGCCAGGAAGAGCAGGACTCCGTGGACGGCGACGACGAAGAGGGCGTAGAAGAGCACCTGGACGCCCACCGCGAGCACTTCCGCGATCCGCGAGTAGATGCCGATCACCACGAAAAAGAACAGCAGCGCGAGGTTGCCGAGCTGGAGCGCGCCCCGTTTCGCCCCGGATGGCATGACGTGGCCCGCAACAAGGGCCAGCGTCGTGAGCCAGAGCACCGGATTGATTCCGGGAGTGATGGCCGCGACGGTCCGGGACGCGATCACGATCGCGAATCCTGCCGCGACCAGAAAGGCAACCTGATGTGTGGAAACCGATGCGCAGGCGAAGAGCGGATGCGCGGATTCGTCGTCGTCGGGGCTCAAGTCCTGCGAGGAATGGTCTGTCGGCGAACCCGGCGGGACCGCTTCCGATGAAGCCGGCGGCGGGTAGTACCGCCCGATCCATCGGGGCAGCACCACGCATGCCGCCAGCCAGAGACCGGTGACGACGTTGTCCGCGGCGGTGGCGCCCACGAAGAGCGCGTCGGACATGTCGACCGCCCGGCTGACCGCGGTGAAGTTGAGCGATCCTCCCGAATAGGTCCCCGTGAGCGCTCCCGCCAGCTTCCACGTCTCGTCGCCGACCGCGTTTCCGAACAGGAACGCCCCCGCGAACGCCCCGAGGGCCGTCCCCGCCACCGCGATGCCGAACGCGACCAGCATGGCCCCGCCGGCCTTGCGCAGGTCGGCGAGGTTGACCGCCAGCAGCAGCCACACGATGGCCAGATCGGTCACGGTGCCGGTGATGGCCTGGTAGATGGGCGAAGCCGGAGGCACGAGCCCCGTGTTGGAGAGAACCCCGCCGATGGCGATGGCGAGCAAGGTGGCACCCAGCTTCCAGAGCCCGGGCACCCGGCGACGCTCCAGCCAGAGCGCCAGCACCACGACGCCCGCAATGGCGGCGACGAGCGCGAGAGGGGACTCGATCACGAGGGGATGACGCTCCCGACCGGCTGCGACATCGGTCGACGTCCTTCGGCACTACCCACCGGCCCGAGCCTCTGCCGCCTCCCTCATCTCCGCGAGCGGGATGGCGTGCATCGAGTACTCCTCGAGCCCGCGCGCCCGTTCGCTTTCCCACGCCTCCATGAATCGGGCGTAATAGGCGTTGGCTCCATCACTATCGCCGAGTTCGGAGGCCGCCCGCGCCGCCGCGCCCAGGAGGAGCAGGTGGCTGGGTGCGTCGGCCAGCGCACCTTCGGCCACGTCCCGGGCCATCTGGTAGTTCCCGCCCAGAGCGTGCAGCAGGGACATGTGGTAGTGGCCGTCCGCATCCAGCGGCACCACCAGGCCGTAGGCGTCAAGTGCCATCGGCAGAAACGCCAGCGCCTCGGCGGTGTCCCCGGCTGACGCGGCCCGCATGATGCGATCGTACAGCCGATCGGCCGCCTCTCGCGGCGTCATGGAACTCAGATCCGGAGGCGTCCCGGCAGCGGGCATCAGGCCCGCCGCGGGGCCGGGGCGCGGCGCCTCCTCCGGCTCATCCCGTGCCAGCGCCCAGTACCCGGCGCCGATGATCAGCACGCCGGCGAACACGCCGCTGGCCCAAAGCACCCTCCTGCCCCCCGCGGCCGCGGCTTTCGGCCGCCGGCGCCGGAGGGGTGTGCCGCATAAGATGCAGAACGACGCTCCAGCCTGGGCCGCCTCTCCGCAGGAAGGGCATTCCGGCGGTCGGATCGCCGCGCCGCATTCCGCGCAGAACCTGCCGGCGGCATCCGAGCCGCACTGCGGGCATTTCATGATCCTCCCCGCTCCTCGGTCATCGGTCTTTCGGCTCCTGGTCCAGGGTGACTCGCCGACATGGCTCGGCCGGCGCAGAACGGCTTCGGACGGTTGTCTAAAAGCCTGTGGGAAAGTCGAGAAACTCCCAGGGAATGCCGAAGCGCGCCTCCAGATGGGCGGCGAGGGCGCGCACCCCGAGGGTCTCGGTGGCGTAGTGGCCCGCATAGTACACGTTGATCCCGCATTCCATCGCATCGAAGTACGTATGATGCGCGCCTTCACCCGTGACGAGCGCATCGGCGCCCGCCGCCGCCGCTTCGGCGATCATGGACCCGCCCGCTCCCGTCACTACCGCGACGCGGTGGATGTGGGCAGATCCTCCATCTATAAGTCGGACTGGGACTTGCAGAGATTCGGCCACCCGATCCCGCAGGGATTGACGGGTCTCCGAGGTCGTCCCGATCCAGCCCACATCAACGCCCTGGTAAGAGCCGAATCCTTTCTCGACTTCGATGCTCAGCGCGCGCGCGAGCAAGGCACAGTTGCCGACCTCGGGATGTGCGTCCAGCGGCAGATGAGCCGAGTAGAGACCCACCTCGTTGCGGAGGAGGGCCGACAGCTTCCGGAAACGCCTGCCGGTAACGGGAGCCGCCCCATCCCAGAAGAGCCCGTGGTGCACGAGCAGGAGGTTGCTTCCGCGCGCGGCAGCGGCGTTTATGGCGGCTTCACTGGCGTCCACCGCGGCACAGATGCTGCGTACTTCTGCCGTCCCTTCGACCTGAAGGCCGTTGTAGGCGTTGGGATAGTCGGGGAAACCCGGCACCTGCAGGTAGCCGTCGACATACTCGACGAGCGATTCCAGCTTCATGCCCCGGCCCCCTTCCTGATGGGGTCATGCGCACGAACGCCCGCGACGAGCAGGTGCGGTTTCAACGGGTTCCCGCAGGATCGTGGAAAAACAGAAGTGTCGTGGACAACGCGCTCAGGGTGGTGGTCGGACGGGACGTCAAGCCTAGGGCTTCTATGGACTTGAGAGATTGTCCACGCCTTGTGGCAAAGTGTGGAAACTCCCCGACGGACACCGAAACCATCGGCATCCCGCCCATTGCTACTTCCGGGAGGAGGGTGGTTTTGCGCCCCGGCTTCCCATCTTGACGGTTCCGTTGACGGTGGCGCCCTCCTCGAGCACGATCCGACGGGTGTCGATATCGCCGTCCACGTCACAGGACGATTGGAGCTCGAGCCGCGAAGCGATCTTCAGGCTCCCCTTGAGTCGCCCCGAGATCACCGCGTCCTGGGTGGAGATGTCGCCGACAACCGTTCCGTTCCTGCCGACGACAACGGCTTTTCCGGCCTCCACTCCCCCCTCGATCCTGCCTTCGATGCGAATCGTCCCCTCGGTCTTGCAGTTTCCGACTACGGTCATCCCGGGTCCGATGATCGAAATCGTGTTGTCCGGGGACGCGGGGGGTGACGTCGGGCGCTGTTTGCTCATCCTGGTGTTTCCCTTACTGGAAGTTTGGGTGGAGTCAATGGAAGCGGGTTCCGGCAACCATCAAGGTCGCACAAGGATCGTCAACGGATCGACGGGTTCGTTGTTTCGAAGGACTTCGAAGTGAAGGTGCGGAGCCGTCGACCGGCCCGTTGATCCACTCAATGCAATGACCTCGTTCTGGCGCACCAGGTCTCCGCTTTCCACAAACGTCATGGAGGCATGGGCATATAAGCTGGTGTATCCGTCGCCGTGGTCAAGGCGCACAAACCGCCCGTAGAGCGGATCTTCTCCCGCTTCGGCTACGATGGCTGCGCCCGCAGCCCGAATGTAGGAGCCCGTGGGAACAGCGATGTCCAGGCCTGGATGTTCCCCTACCATGCCTTCCATCAGGGCCTGGGTCACAAAGCCTCTTTCGGTGAGCGGCCAGCTGGTGGGCCTGGTTTCGTCAACCAGGGACCGACCGGCGTTTGCTGCGTTCCCTACCGGCGGAAGCCACAGGTCCGAGAGCGCGGTTGGGCGGGCTCCAAAGAGTTCCGCAATCCGCCGGTAGCGTGCTTCCACCGTATCGATGTCCGCGCCCAGCGCCCGAATCCCTTCCGCCTGGACCGCAAGCGAGTCCGACATGATGTCCACGCGATGCGTGGTCACCGTAACGCCGGCCGCGTAGCCCGCGGAAAGCAGTCCAATCAGCCCGAGCGAAACCAGTACAGCGTGGGTCGCGGTCAATTCATAGCTCTGGGCATCCGTCGAGCCATCGGCGAGCAACATGACCGTCAGAGCCCGACGGTTTCGAGACTTCCTATTCCAGAACATCCGCGGCCTCCCGACCCGACACCAGCGCGAAGACACGTTCGAGATCCCGATCATCGTGAAAGGGGATCTCAATGCGCCCCTTGCTCCCTCGCTGCCGTCGAACTACGACTCGTGTGCCGAGCGCGGCGCGCAACTCTTCCTGCAACGCGCGCAGCACCGGATCCAGTGCTTCTGACGGCCGAGCCCGCCGTTTTCGGTGCTCCAGCGCGTTCTCATTGCCAGGCGGACGCGTCGGGTTCGTGCGCACGGTCTCCTCCAGCCTGCGAACGGACCAACCGCCTTCGACCACCATTCGAGCCAACTCGGCGGCCCATTCCTGGTCGTCGACGGCGAGGAGCGCTCGCCCGTGTCCCGGCGTGAGCTTCTCTTCCCCCAGCAACTGGCGGACCTCGACGGGGAGCTTCAGAAGGCGGAGGATGTTGGTTACCGTGGCCCGGCTCTTCCCGACAGCCAGCGCAATGTCCTCCTGTGTGCGCTTGAATTTCTCCACAAGCACCTTGTAGCCCTCGGCTTCCTCCAGCGCGCCGAGATTGCGGCGCTGGAGGTTCTCTACAAGCGCCAGCACAAGCATGGTTTCATCATCCACCTCGCGGACGATTGCCGGCACATCGCTCCAGCCGAGCCTCGTGACGGCTCGCAGCCGGCGCTCTCCCGCCACCAGTTCCCAATGCTCGGGCTCCGGCGCGGATCTGACGAGAACGGGCTGAAGCAATCCGTTCGCGTTGATGGACGCCGCGAGTTCCCGGATTTCCTCCTCCTTGAACTGACGACGAGGCTGGAAGGGATTGGGACCCACGGAATCCAGGGGCAGGCGTGCGACTTCGCCTTCCACGGGCCGATCGAGATGATCGCCAAGCAGGGCGCCCAGACCGCGTCCGAGTCGAGTGTTCGGAGCAACGCTCATGAAGCTGCTCGGGCCCTCGACCTGGTAATCCTGTGCTGCGTGCGCTGAATGACTTCCCTCGCAAGACGGAGGTAGTAGCGGGCCCCTGCCGAGAGGACGTCGTATACGATGATGGGCTTGCCGAAGCTCGGCGCCTCGGCAAGCCGAACGTTCCTGGGAATCGCGTTGGTGAAGACCTTGTCCCCAAAGTACTCGCGGGCTTCCCGGGCGACCTGTTTCGAGAGGTTGAGCCGCTTGTCGAACATCGTCAGGAGAACGCCCTCGATCTCCAGGCCCGTGTTCAACCCCCGCTGTACGATGCGCACCGTGTTGAGAAGCTGGCTGAGGCCTTCCAGCGCGTAGAACTCGCACTGAATCGGGATGAGTACGGAGTCGGCCGCCGTGAGCGTGTTGAGCGTCAGGAGGCCCAGCGAGGGGGGACAGTCCACGAGAATGTAGTCGTAGTCCTCGCGAATGGGCTCAAGTGCCGCACGCAGAACGGATTCGCGGGCCTCTACACCTACCAGTTCGATCTCCGCGCCGGCGAGGTCGCGCGTGGTGCCCACCATGTCCAGATAGGGGAAGTGAAGCTGGCGAACCCTTGATTCCTCGATCGAGCGCCCCCCGATCATGACGTCGTACATGCCGGAGACCTGATCATGGCCCCAGAGGCCCAATCCGCTGCTCGCATTGGCCTGTGGATCCATGTCAATGACCAGCGTGCGCTGTTCAGCCACTGCCAACGCAGCTCCCAGGTTGATCGCAGTTGTGGTCTTGCCTACCCCCCCCTTCTGGTTGGCGATGGTAATGACTCTGGACATGGCTAGCCGTGGTCAGCTCTTTCCGGGGCGAGGTTTTTCCACAACAAGGGCAGGATGCCTGGGTCGGACTCGGGACGCGGGGGAAAAGGTCGCACTCGAAAGCTACCTGACCCCAGGTTTGCGGAAAAGGTGGGTGCGCGTCGCCGGCATGGGAGTCTTGCGCCCGATTGCGGGTCATCCTGACATGGGCTTGCTGCCCGCTGTCCCCGGTCCGTGCCGGACAGTGCTCCTAGCCTGCGCCGGCGTCCGAATCAGGGAAGTACCGCGCCTTCATCGCCTGGAAGCGGTGGGCGGCCTTTGCGTCCAGCCTCTCGTCCAGATACCGGTCCAGCAAGGGAACCAGGTGTTCCCGCAGGAAGGATCCGCGCGCCATCCACTGGTAGTACTGCCGTCCGCCGTGCCGATAGGGACCGTACAGCTTCCCACCGGGGAAATGCTCCATGATCCAGTCGAAGAGCGCCTTGTGGTCGGTGTGCATGCGGAGCGTGACGTGCGGCTGCCGCCCATCTCCACCGAAATGTCCCTCTCCAACGAGGACCCCCACCAGGAACCCGATGTCGAACTCCCGAGATGCGTCTTGTTTCACCGTCATGTTTCCCGTGAAACACCGTCCGTTCCACGATGTTGTTTCACCGTCATGTTTCCCGTGAAACGTTCTGGAGCGACGCTCCCCTGCTTCCGGATCTCCATGACGAGGTTCTGAAGATCTGCCGGCGAGACACCCGAGACCCTCGAGGCCTGCGCCAGTGTGGCCGGTCGGACCTGATCGAGCCTTTCGCGGGCTTCGTGCGACAGCGTCACCAATCCTTCGTACACGATGTCCTGCGGGATGCGGAATGCCGCTCGCGCCCGAAGAGCGGCCGCTCGATCCCGCTCGCGCTGCACATATCCCGTGTACTTCAGGTCGACCTCGACAGCCAGCAGCGCCTCCTCCCAACCCTCGTCAACAAACGACGCATTTGCCGCCCGAATCAGCGCGTCCGAACTCACCTCCGGTCTTCTCAACAACTCCACCGCCCGTGCGGGAGTGCGCAATGGGCTCGACCCCGCTTCCGCCAAAGCGTCGTTCACCTGCTCGGGCTTCAGGCGCGTCGATCGAAACCACTCGATCAGACGTCCTTCCGTTTCCAGGCGTTCTTCAAGCACCCGGGCCTGGCTGGGCGATAACAGACCCCTTTCGCGCGCCACCGGTCCCAGGCGCGAGAGCGCGTTGTCCTGGCGGAGCAGCAGCCGAAACTCCGCACGCGAGGTGAAGAGTCGATAGGGTTCATCCACCCCCTTGGTGACAAGGTCGTCGATCAGCACGCCAATGTACGCCTGGTCGCGCTCCAGAATGAGGGGTGCCTCCCCCAGGGCGGCCAGGCCGGCGTTTGCACCGGCCACCAACCCCTGTCCCGCGGCCTCTTCGTAGCCGGTCGTGCCGTTGATCTGCCCGGCGAAGAAGAGCCCCTCTACCGACTTCACCTCCAGCGTGTGCCGCAGCTGATGCGGAAGGAAGTAGTCGTACTCGATCGCATACCCGCTACGGGTCATGCGCACCCGCTCCAACCCCGGCACGCTCCGAAGGAACCGGAGTTGCACTTCGGGAGGCAAGGAGGTCGACAAACCGTTCACATAGAGTTCGGTCGTGTCCAACCCCTCAGGCTCCAGAAACACCTGGTGCCCGCGTGCGTCGGGAAACCGGACGATCTTGTCTTCGATGGACGGGCAGTACCGCGGCCCCCGGCCCGCGATGGACCCACCGAACCGCGCGCTCCGCTCGAGGTTTTCCTGCACGATGTCCCTGAGTTCCTTCCCCGTCCACGTAATCCAGCAGGGACGCTCGCCCGGAAACTCCTCTCTCACGAACGCCGAGAAGCGAGCCCCGGGCTCCGACGGTTGCTCCTCCAGCTTGCCGTAGTCCACGGACCGGCCATCGATGCGGGGCGGCGTACCCGTCTTGAAACGCGCCACCTCCAACTCGCGACCCTCGAGCGCACAGGCCAGCTCGACCGAGGCCTCCTCTCCGGCGCGCCCTCCCTCCACCCCGCCCGCCAGGCCGACATGAATGCGGCCCCGAAGGAATGTCCCTGTCGTGATGACCACGGCCGGGGCCCTGAACTCGAGTCCGGTGCGCGTACGCACGCCGGCAATCCGGTCGCCCCGAAGCACGAGATCGGAAACCATGTCCTGAAAGAGGTCAAGCGTCGACAGCTCTTCCAGCACTCGCCGCACCGCCAGCGAATACAGGGTCCGATCGCACTGCGCGCGCGGACCCCACACGGCCGGCCCCTTGGAGCGGTTGAGCATGCGAAAATGAATGCGCGATGCGTCCGTGGCCCGCCCCATGACGCCCCCGAGCGCGTCGACCTCGCGGGCAACGACGCCCTTCGCAATGCCTCCGATCGCAGGATTGCAGCTCATCTGACCGATGCGCGCAAGGTCCGGGGTGATCAGCAAGACCCGGGTTCCGAGGCGGGCGGCTGCCGCCGACGCCTCCGCCCCGGCGTGGCCTCCGCCAACCACAATCACGTCGTACGTTCTATCCACGATCTGCAATCCGCGCTTCCCGTACCGTCCGCCGGAGCGGCCCGACACGTATTATAACATCATTACTAACAACAACTTACCTTGTTCGCGCCAAGCCCGTACAGCCCTCTCTCGCGGTGCCTTCCGTCACGTACCTACTTGCCGATGCAGAAGTCGCGGAACACCCGGTCGAGCACCTCATCAAGGGTAACAATCCCAAGGATATCCTCCAGCGCCGTCTCCGCCGGCCTTAGATGGGTTGCGGCCACTTCAGCCGGAATCCCGTCCGCCAGGGCGCCTTCAAACGCATTCAGTTCCTCTACTGCTCGTTCGAGGGCGCGTCGGTGTCGCCTGCGGGTCACGATCGGCGTGTCTGCGTTCGCCTGGACCAGTCCTCCGAAGACCATCCCCGGCAGGACCTTGCCCAGCTCCTCCAGTCCCTCCCCCGTGACCACGGAGGTGGCGATTCGCCGAGGCAGGGCTTCGCTTCGACCGGTAGCGGCCGCGAGGGGGCGACCCCGCTGCCCGGCTTTCGCAATGCCGACCCGGTCCGGTCCGGCTTCCGATCCGGAATACCCGTTCTCACCGGCGTCGACGCACTTGCGCGTGGCACCGTTGCCCCGCCGGGCCAGATCGGCCTTGGTTGCGAGAACCAGAAACGGCCGATCACATGCCCCCAGAAACTCCAGATCCGCCTCGGACACCCCTTCGACGCTCTCTGCGCAATACAGCACCAGGTCCGCGCGCGCCAGATAGCGGCGGGCAACCTCGATCCCCAGTGCTTCGACGCGCTCCCCGGTTTCCCGGAGCCCGGCGGTATCCACAAGCCGAAATGGATACCCACTCAAGGACACGGTTGCCTCAAGCGCGTCTCGCGTCGTCCCCGGCACTTCGGTGACGATGGCACGTTCGTATCCCACTAACGCATTGAAAACACTGGACTTACCGGAGTTGGGGCGCCCGGCCAGGACGGTCAGCGCGCCCTCTCTGAGCAGCTCCCCCTCCGGTGCCGTGGCCAGCACGCCCTCCAGCCGGAGACGCACCTCCCGCGCCTCGCGGGCTACTGACTCGAGGCTCGTCGGGGGCTCGTCCTCATCCGGAAAGTCCAGATGGTGGACGAGCAGTGCCTCCAGCGTGACCAGCGACTCGCGCGCCGCGGTCATCCTGGCCGACAGCCCACGCTCCATCTGATGCACGGCCACCCGGTGCAGCGCCCGGCTGCGCCCGCCCACCAGATCGCACACGGCTTCCGCCTGTAGCAGATCCATCTTCCCGTTCAGGTAGGCCCGCCGGGTGAATTCCCCGGGCTCCGCCATGCGGGCGCCTGCTTCGAGCGCGTGTTCCACGAGGAGGCCCGGGATGAGATATCCGCCGTGGCAGGAGATCTCCACCATGTCCTCTCCGGTGTAGCTGGCGGGCGCCGGATAGCTGGTGACGATTCCCCGGTCCAGGAGCTCTCCCGTCTCCGGGTCGTGCAGTCCCGCCAGCATCGCTCGCCGGTGCGCTGGGGCACGAAGATCCGGCGCAAGCGCGCTTCTGAGGGAAAAGGCGCCCGGCCCGGAGATGCGCACCACTGCGAGGGCGCCGGGCCCCGGCGGGGTGGCCGCTGCAACGATGGTGTCCGTCAATCCTGCTCCCTGTACCACGCCTGGCCGGCAAGCGCCTCCGGCCTAGGATGCCTTGTTCTTCGCCTTCTGCCGCTCCCTTGCGATCCAGTACTGCTGGGGCAACGTGGCGATGTTGGCCGTCGCATAGTAGAGGTTCAGCCCCGAGGCCAACTGGAAGAAGATGAAAACCATGAAGATCGGCATGAACCACAGCATCATCTTCATCTGGGGGTTCACCTGATCCATCGTACGCATGCTCACCCACTGCAGCAGGAACATGGATAAGCCCAGGAAGACGGGAAGCAGGTAAAGGGGATCCGGGGCGGAGAGATCGGGGAGCCAGAGGAAGGAGACGCCGCGAAGCTCGATGGTGTTCTGGAAGACGAAGAAGAGCGTGATGAGCACCGGGAAGGGGATGAGCATGGGAACGCATCCGGCCAGCGGATTGAATCCGTGTTCCCTGTACAGCTTCATCATCTCCTTCTGCTGCCGTTCCGGGTCGTTCTTGTACTTGGCCTGGATTTCCTTGACCATGGGCGCGACCGCGGTGTTCCTCAGCTGCGCGCGCATGGCCTTCTGGTTCAGCGGAAAGAGCACGACGCGCATCATGACCCCGAACAGGATCAACACCCATCCATAGCCCCAGCCCAACTGGTTGTGCAGGTAGATGAGGATGGTGGTGATGATCGCTGCGAACGGCTGGATGACGGGCCGCAGCCACCTCCAGCCGACCGGGTTTACATCCTCCAGGTCGCCGCCGATCGCCCTCAGCCGGGTGAAGTCCTGCGGCCCCAGGTAGATCTGGTAGGCGAACGAATCGTCGGGCAGGAGGCTCTGCGCCGCGGTTACCGATACCCGCGGCTCCTCTCCGCCGTACAGGTCGACCGGGCGCCGCGCGAACACCCCGCCCAGGAAACGCTCCGTCTCCCGGTCCTCCCCGGCCAGCAGGGCCGCCAGGAAATACTTGCTCTTGAGCGCGACCCACAGCAGCGGACCGTCCTCGACCCGATCCTCTTCGAAATTCCTGAGCGGCCGCTGCCGGATGCCGTCCTGGGTATGGTTGACCACGTAGGCCAGCGCCTGTTCATCATCCGCGGGGCGTGCTTCGTTGAACGCCAGTCCCTCGCCCAGGTCGGTGAGCAGAAGACCCCGATCAACCCCGAGAACGCGCCCGCGGACGTCGATCAGGTACGAGTCGGGGTCGAAACGGTAGTGAATCTCGAAACCGGTCCGCCCATCGGGACTGCGGAAGGTGAAGCTCAACTCCTGCGGGTCATCTCCCTCGACCAGCGCAAGTCCCTCGGCAGGAGACACTTCGAACGGCACCACGGAGAAATCGAGGGTGTCTCCGGCGACCGCGACCCGGCTGCCGAGCGCGCCCGGCCCGTTGCGCAGGAGAAGCTGTACGGGACCGTCGTCCGCGAACGATCTGAACCCCGGCAGCATCGCGGAATGGAGCTGTGCCCCGTAGTTGCTGAACTCGAATTCGTAGAGCGGTCCCCGGACGCGGATCCGGCGCTCCGGCACTACCGGCGGATCCGGCGCCGCGGCCGCGATCCCGCTGTTCGGCGAGACCGCAGGCTCAGTCGGCTCCGCCGGTTCGGGCTCGCTTTCCACGGCCGCGGGTACCGGCGCCTCCGGGGCGGGGGGCGGCGGAAAAAGCAGGTTGGTTCCGAACAGGACGCCGACCATCAGAAAGATGGCGAGGACGAAGCGCAGTTCCGGCCTCATCGCGGGTGTCCCCGAGGCACCGGATCGAACCCTTTCCCGCCAAGGGGATGGCACCGGCAGAGCCGCCGCAGCGTCAGCCAGCAGCCGCGCAGGGTTCCGTGCCGCTCGAGCGCTTCCAGTGCGTAGGCCGAACAACTGGGCACGAACCGACAGGCAGGCGGCGCCAACGGAGAGATCGCCGCGCGATAGAATCGAATGCCGCTCAGCAAGAACTTCAGAGGAGCTCCTCGGTCAGCTTTACCAGTTGAGTCCTGAGCTGCTGGAACGACACGTGGTACGCCTCCCGTCTGGCCCTGACCAGGAAGTCCAGATCCCGAAGGTGGGTGTCCAGCCGCGGCAGCACTTCGAGTCGCCCGATCTCACGCAGTCGGCGCCTCAGCCGGTTGCGATCCACGATGGTGTGGCCGTGCTTTGGCACGATCGCCCCGAAGCGTGCACAAGATGTGGGGGAAGCCGCGAGGAAGACGTCGAGTTCGGACGTCCTCCGTCGCTTCCCCCGCCTCAACAGGCCACGGATTTCGCCAGAGCGCCGAATTCGTCTCACGGGAGGGAAGCATACTTCGGTTGAAGGCCCCGGCTCGGCGGCTGCGCCGTCTACTTCGAGCCGACCTCCACGACCAGCCGGCGGCGCCCCTTCCTCCGCCGCCTCGACAGCGTCTTGCGGCCCGCCCGAGTGCTCATCCGGGCGCGGAATCCGTGGGTGTTCTTTCTCTTTCGGTTCCGTGGTCTGTATGTCGGTTTCATGAGGAACGGTCGTGAAGGGAACCACCCGCATCCTGTCGACCCCTGTGTACCGGCCGGCAGACGAACGCGGGACGGGCGAGGAACCTACCGGAAATCCGCGCGGGCCGTCAACCCCGCCGCGCCGTGCCGCACGCGCGCGAACACCGTCGCCCGGGGGCGCAGGCCCGCCATTGGCGATTGACTTTTCCACACTCCCGGGATACCGTTGCATCCTTCGCTGCCCCGGGGGCTCTCCGCGCAAGCCCCGGCCCTTTCTCCTCCCCCAGTCCTTCCTCGATGGAACTCTCTGCTTCCGAGATCTGGGCTCACGCCCTGGCGGCCGCGCGGACCTACCTTCCGGAGCAGAGTTTTCAGACCTGGCTCTCCGGCACCGAGGCGGTCGGCTTCTCGGACGACGAGTTGCTGGTCGAGGCCCCCAGCCAGTTCCACGTGGAGTGGATCGAGGACAAGTACGGCGCGCTTCTCCGCAGGAGCATCGAGCAGAGGCTGGGACGCCCCCTGTCGGTCTCCTACCGTTCGTCGGCTTCACACCCCTCGCCCGCGGCCTTCGCTCTGCCCACGGATGGCCCCACCTATTCCTCGCCCCCATATCGGTCCAGGATCTCCGAGTCGAAGCCGACGGTCCCCTCCGACAAACTGAACGAACGGTACACCTTCGACCGCTTCGTCGTGGGCAACAACAACCAGCTTGCGGTCGCTGCCTGCCGCGCCGTCGCCGAGAAGCCGGCCCGCATGTACAATCCCCTCTTCGTCTACGGAGGGGTCGGACTGGGAAAGACCCATCTCATGCACGCGATCGGCAACTATCTGCAACAGCACGCCCCGCAGACGCACATCGCATACGTCCCGACCGAGCAATTCACCAACGAGCTGGTCACATCCATCCAGGAGGGCGCCACCCCCGGTTTCCGTCGGCGCTATCGGCATATCGACCTCCTGCTCGTCGACGACATCCACTTCCTCGAGGGCAAGGAACGCACACAGGAAGAGTTTTTTCACACCTTCAACGCCCTGTACGACGCGCAGAAGCAGATTGTTCTCACCAGCGACCGCGCGCCCAGCAGCCTGTCCGGGCTCGAGGAACGCCTGGTGTCGAGGTTCGCGTGGGGTCTGGTGGCAGACATCAAGCCCCCCGACTACGAAACCCGGATCGCCATCGTCCGCAAGAAGTCCGCCGCCGACGGGCTCTTCCTGGAGGATGACGTGATTGACCTTGTAGCCCGTTCGTGTACCTCTTCGGTCCGGGAGATGGAAGGCGCGATCATCAAGTTGCTCGCCTTCTCGTCCCTGACGAATCAGGAGATCACGATCACGCTCGCGCACGAGGCCCTGCAGGAATCGCGAATCCCGACCCTCGTCCCGTCCCCGTCCACATCGGCAACCGACATCCTGAACGCCTCCGCCGCGGCATGGGGAGTGGAACCGCGAGGCCTCGTCTCGAAGCGGCGTACTCGCGACGTGACCGTGCCCCGCCAGGTCGCCATGTTCCTGATCAAGGAGATCCTCGACCTGCCCCTTACCAGGATTGGCGCGGCCTTCGGGGGACGGGATCACTCCACGGTGATCCACTCGATAAGAAAGGTGGATCGGGATCTGCAGACGGACGAGGAGTTCGCCAGCCGCGTCTCCCGTCTGCGGGAGCAGATTCTCGCGGGCGGAGTCTGAGAATCATGTTCAAACCGCTGGGGAGAACCGGGGAAACTGCGTGGCTTGCTCCACTCCCGAGGCCCCAGTTGTGGATTCATGGAAAACCGGATGATCTTTTGCATCCGGAATCCACGTCATCCTTCCATTCCCGAGACCGTTGGGAAGAACCAGGTTACCCGGGCGGAGGCGAGGCGTTGTCTACAACTCCACAGCCTCTACTACTACTACTTTCTTGCAGTAGAAGGGTAGAACTCGAACTTCTTCCCGTGGATTCCCTCAAGATCGCAACCCCATCTCCCAGGATCCGAACCAGATGAAACTTGCCCTGACTCGGCAGAACCTGTACCAGGGACTCACGGCAGTCTCCCAATCCGTTCCAGCCCGCACCACGCTGCCGGTTCTCTCCAACATTCTCTTCGATGCAACCGAAGACGGCCTCTGGATCACGGCCACGGATCTGGATGTCACCGTTCGGACCCGCGTAGCCGCGGAGGTTCAGGAGACAGGTTCGTTGACGGTCCCGGGCAAGAAGATCCAGGAAATCGTGCGGGCGCTGCCCGACCGCCCGGTGCTCGCCGGCACTCTGGGGAGCCAGATGGAGCTGGTCTGCGGCAAGAGCCGCTTCAAGCTCAACGGTCTGCCCGCGGATGATTTCCCGTCGTCGCCCCACTTGGACTTCGATCAGGCGTGGACTATCTCCGGGGCCGATCTCCTGTCGCTCATCCGCAACACGTCCTTCGCGGTATCGAGCGAAGAGAGCAGACCGATCCTGAGCGGAGTGCTCTGGGAGTTGCGCGGCAACGAGATGCGAATGGTGGCGACCAACGGCCACAGGCTTGCGAGGATGTCGGTGAAGACCGAGACGTCCGGGCCGGCGGCGTCGAACCTCATCGTTCCCCCCTCGGCACTGAGGCTGGTTCAGCGGCTCTTCGGTGAAGGGGATGAACTCGAGTTGGGCCGCGACGGCAACTTCCTCGGCTTCCGCTCGGGGCCAACCGAGGTCTACACCCGGCTGATCGACGGCACCTACCCGAACTACAAGCAGGTAATTCCCCGGGACAACGACAAGTTCGCGGTGGTCGACAAGAACAGCCTGCTTGCCGCCGTAAAGCGGATGGATGTCGTCGCCAGCGACCAGACGCACCGCATCAAGCTCAGTTTTTCCGGTAGCCGGATGAACTTGAGCGTGAGTACTCCCGATCTGGGCGAGGGCTACGATGAGGTGGATCTCGGATATGAGGGCGACGACCTCGATATCGGGTTCAACGCCAGCTATCTCATCGAGGTGCTCCAGCATATGCCCACGGATGACGTTCGGCTGGCGTTCAAGGCGCCGGAGCGTGCGGCAACTGTCGAGCCGGTGCCCGCGGAGGACGGCGACGCGATCGACTACCTCTGCCTGGTGATGCCCCTCCGACTGCTCGACTGACCGGTCGGCGATGGGCCGACGTCGGGTTGGGTGGGGCTAGCCCGGCGCCCCTGGAAACTCTGCGCCGGCCTGCTCCTCGCGGGCGGCCAGGAGTTCGCTCGCGGGAAACACGGTTGTCGCGTCATGCCCTTCGGCCGCGATACGCTCGCGGGCTCCTTCCTCACGGTCGACGAGTGCCAGGACGGCGAGAACCCGGGCGCCGTGGTCCTCGACCGCCCGGATGGCCTTGAGGGTGCTCCGGCCGGTCGTCATGGCGTCCTCGATGACCACCACGCGCGCATCCGCCGGGAGCCCCCCCTCGACCCTGCGCCGGGTGCCGTACTCCTTCGCGTCCTTGCGGACGGAAAACGCGTCGATGGGCCGGCCCTCCTCCCAGCTCTGGCGCGCGATGGCGTAGGCGATCGGATCGGCGCCCATAGTAAGGCCGCCGACGTGTGTTGGATCCAGACCGGCGCGCCGGAGGTAACTCAGGCATACCCGGCCGACGAGCGCCTGTCCCTCGGCGGTCATCGTCGTCGCTCGCGCATCTACGTAGTACGTCGAGCGGGCACCGCTGGCGAGCGTGAAGCGGCCAACCCGGAGAGACCGCTCGATCAACAGGGCAAGCAGGCGGTCGCGGGTGTCCATGTGACTCCTTTTGCGCGAAGGCCCGGGGAACGATCGCATGCCTCCGCCCGCAGCGGCGGGGCAGCAGGACGGACGGCGGGAAGCGCCCTATATTGATGCCGCCAGTTCGGCATCGTCAAACCAGCGAAGGGGCTGACGAAGGTATCGGCGTGACGAGCAAGTTCGGGGTTCCATGGATTCGGGTGGCCATGTTGGCGGCCACCGCGTCCGCGTGCGAGGAGAACGGCGTGGAGCCACCCATGCTGCGCTTTGGCCAGTCCGGTCAACTGGTCGTGGAGGTCGTGACCCCGCGACGGTCTCCGCCATCGCGGGGCATGGGAGAGCTGCGTCAGACGCTCACCTGGCGGTCGACCGGCGCCTGGCAGTTGTCCGAGTCGATCGCCTATCGAGGCGTGGTGGGAAGCGAGACCACCACGCGGAGCCCGGGGCTTGCGGGCGCGTTCACCGCATCGTACGCCACCCTGGTCACTCAGATCCACGGAGCGGCCGGCCTGGATCTCTTCATCGACGACCTCGATCCGAATCTGAACCCGCAATGTGACGGCGAGGCCCGCGTAACTCTCCGAATCCAGGACGAGATCAGGAGCGAAGAGAAGAGCTGGATCCGGTGTGCCAAGGGCCCCCTCGGATCGCTTAACCCCGCCGGGTCCGGACCCGACATTCACGCCAGCCGGGTGATCCAGGTGTCCAGGCTCGTGCACGACCGCACCCTTGGAGATTCCGCCACCAGCGTCTACCACCTGAGCGTGCCGTTCGCGAGCCTCGCCCAGGGTGCCAACCCCGGTGAACCGGACCTCGTATCCCGGGTGTTCTTCGGAGGGCCCGAAGCGGGCGACGCACCGGCCGGGTGGGGGGACTTCTGGGGGCGGCACGCCGGTAGCGCTTTCCCTCCCGACATCGACTGGGAGGCGGATATGGTGGTGGTCGCGGCGGACGGCGCCCGACAGGAGGCGGGGAGCATTCTGGAGATCAGGGAAATCCAGGCCATCCGCGACGGCGCGATCGTAAGACTCGTGGAACTCGCCCCGGGCGACTTCTGCTCGCCCGCGGCGGTGGTGGAGACCCCCTTCCACTTCGTCATCGCGCCACGGACGGGATCGGCGATTCAATTCAGTGAAGTTGCCCTGGAGCGGGTGCCCTGTGGTTTGTGATCCGGGGCAGCGGGCCGGGCGAAACCGGAAAGCGTGCTCCTGAGCCGGAGCCAAAGCGGAAACGGAGATCGCGAGAGTGCCTCTTCGACGCCTGTACGTGCTGGTCCTGGTCGCCTTCGCGGTCATCTTCACGGCGGCGAGCAGCTGGATGGCGTTCTCGGTCACCGATCGGGCGCTCGAGGACGAGTTGGACGACAAGCTCCAGGTCACAGCGGGCGTGGCGGCGGAGACCGGGCTGGACGCGACCAATCTGCTTCATCTCGGCCGCGGAGACGAAGAGAATTTCTTCTGGAGGGAGGCGTACGACCGCCTGCGCAGTCTGGTCGACCGCGGATATGTCGACGCCGCGTGGATCATCCGTCGGGAGAGCCCGGCCTCTCCCGGAGAGGGTACGGTGCCCGGCGGAAGCGGAGCCATCGATCAGCCCTATACGGCCATCGTTTCGACCGAGTCGGCCGACTCCGTTCCGATCATCGGTACCGACGTTTTCATCTTCTCCGCCTACGACCTGAGCAGCCTCTGGGAGAACGGATCGGCGACCTCGACGGCCTTCGAGGGAAGGGACGGCCGCTCCTACAAGTACGGTTTCGCGCGGCTGGAGGAATCCGACGACGAATACGACGTCGCGCTCGCCGTTCTCATGCCGGCGGATTACCTCGATCCCCTGGCTAGGTTGCAGAGGTCGGTCCTCCTCGCTTCAGCGATCACGGTCATGCTCTCGGTTCTCGTCGCCATCGGCCTGGCGGCCCGCATCGCGAAGCCTCTGGAGCGGCTCAGCAGGGTGGCGCTTCGCATCCAGCGGGGCCGCATCACGCGGTCGGTCGAAGTGGAGGCGGGTGTCGAGATCGGCCGTCTCTCGCGGGCGATGGAACGCATGCGCCTGGGAATCATCCAGCGGGACGAGCAACTCCGGCTCATGCTCGCGCAGGTGGCTCACGAGATCCGGAATCCTCTGGGCGGGCTGAAACTCTTCTCGGCCATTGCGGCAGACAGCGCCGATCCACAGGAACGGGCCCAGCTCTTCCGCAAGATCCAGGCGGAAGTGGATGCCCTCAACAGCATCATCACCGACTTTCTGGTGTACGCCCGTCCCCGGGCGCCGCAGCCGACGCTGCACGACATCCGGGGTCCGCTCAGGGAGGCGGCCGAGCTGGTTGCGACGGAACTCGAGTCGCGGGGAGGCAGCCTCGAGGTCGATCTGCCGGACGCGCAGCTGGAGGTGGTGGCGGATTCGGGGCAGGTCAAGCGCATGGTGTTGAACCTGCTGCGCAACGCCGCCGAAGCCGGTGACCGGGTGTGGCTAAAGGGTACGTTCAGCAACGGCGAAGTCATCGTGTCCGTGCGCGACAACGGGCCCGGCGTGCCGGAATCGTTGCGGGGACGAATCTTCCAGCCCTTCGTCACCAGCAAGGAACGGGGCGCGGGCCTGGGGCTCGCGATCGTAGCGGGCGTGGCACGGGCCCACGACGGCAGGGTCGAACTGGTCTCGGGCGACGGCGCTGCTGGGAATGGCGCGGAGTTCCGTCTATATTTACCCGGCTCGGAGGTGTTCCCGGTCGCGCGAAGCGAAGCGAATGGGCGTTAGCTCCTGCGCCAGTCAGAACCCTGCCGCCGGCTCGCCCGGGGATCGAGCAGCGCGCGCATCCCGGGTTGCAGGCCATGCGTGCCTCCGGGCTCCGGCCCTTGTTCGCCTTCCTTTCACCGCCCCCAGCGGGCTCGTCCATCCGGTGCCATGGCCCGAGTGCTGATAATCGACGATCACGATGCCATCCGTGAAGGCCTTGAGCTGTTGCTGCGCAAGCACGGCCACCGGACCTATTCGGCCGAGAACGGCAGGCAGGGCCTGGATCTGCTCAGCGAGCACGGCGCCGAGCTGGTCGTCACCGACCTCAGGATGGCGGGTATGGACGGCATCGAGGTGCTCCGCCAGGTCCGGGCACAAGCCCCGGAGACGGACGTGTTGATGATCACGGCGTTCGGCACCGTCGACAGGGCCGTGGAGGCGATGAAGCTGGGGGCGGTCGACTTCATCACCAAACCGTTTTCTCCCGAGGAGTTCGCGGTGAAGGTGGGCCGCCTGCTGCGCGAGCGGGAAGAACGCGACGAACTGCGGCGGGAGAACGTGGCGCTGCGGATCGAGAACACGTCGCTGAAGGAGCAGACCGAGGCCCGCTACGGGCAGATCATCGGCGAAGCGCCCGCGATGAAGCGGGTGTACGACTGGATCAGCCGGGTGGCTCCCAGCGAGTCGACGGTCATGATCTACGGAGAGTCCGGCACGGGCAAGGAGCTCGTAGCCCGCGCCATTCACGCCAGCTCAACGCGCAGGGACGGCCCCTTCGTGCGCGTAAACTGCGGAGCCCTCGCCGAGAGCCTGCTCGACTCCGAGCTGTTCGGGCACGAGAAGGGTGCCTTTACGGGTGCGGACCGGAGGCGGCGGGGGCGCTTCGAGCTCGCCCACGGCGGGACCATCTTTCTCGACGAGATCTCAACCATCTCCACCATGACGCAGGTCAGGCTCCTGCGGGTGATCCAGGAACGCGAACTCGAGCGCGTGGGGGGGGAGAAGACGATTCCCGTGGATGTGCGCATCATCGCGGCGACCAACACTCCCGCCGACGAACTCCTGGCCAGCGAGGACTTTCGCAAGGACCTCTTCTACCGGCTGCATGTGGTCCCGATCGTGCTGCCGCCCCTGAGGAACCGCGTCGAGGACATCCCTCTCCTGGTGGACCACTTCATCGCGAAGTTGCGCAAACGCACCAACTCGCGGGTCGGCGGCGTCGAGGCGAAGACGATGGACAAGCTGACCGGCTACGCATGGCCGGGAAACGTTCGCGAGCTCGAGAACGTGATCGAGCGGGCGCTCCTGCTTGCAGACGGTCCCACGATCGACGCCGGGGATCTGCCTGCGATGAACGCCGGGGACGTCGTGCCCCGGACGGATGAGCTGCCCGAGAACGGAAAGAACCTGAACGAGGTGCTCGAGGGTATTGAGGAGAGGCTCCTGAGGCAGGCTCTCGAGCGGGCGGGAGGAGTCAAGGCGAAGGCCGCCAGAGACCTGGGACTCAAGTCGAGCGCCTTCTACTACAAGCTCGAGAAATACGGCATCGACGCCTGAACCGAGGCGGGTCATGGCCCCATCGGCCGCACAGGGCAGAGGACGGAAGCCGGCGGGCCTGCTCCGCCTGGTGGCCCTGGCCGCGGGTCTGTGCGCAGTCCTTCCCTCCGCCGCGACATCGCAGGACGTGGAGCAGTCCGAGTATCGCGCGGCCGAGAGTGCCTACAACGCCGCCCTCAGCGCCCGCGATCTCGAGCGCGACCTGCTCGACGACGCCCTCGACGAGGTGACCGAGGCACGCCTGTCGGGCGATCAGGCGCGGTACGAGCGGGCCCTGGCGATCTACCAGGATCAGGCGCGGGAGCTGGAGCAGAGCGACAGGGAGCTGGCCGACGCCGCGGGCCGGCTGGACCAGGCTCGGCGCTCCTACCTGTCGAGCGTGCTCGACGAACTGGACGAGTTGTATGAGGAACTTGCCCTGGCCGCGGATGCGCGCGAGCGAGACCTCATCAACCGCCGGATCGCCCTCTTGCACGGCGACGCCGACCAGCTTGAACGCCCCATCGAGATCGACGACGATCCGTTCCCGGAAATCAACATCGACCCCGGCGACACCCGGGAGGAAATAAGGGCCAAGGTGGACCTGCTGGAGCGGCGTGCGAGACGCCATGACCTGCTGTTGCTCGACATCGATGCCCAAATCGAGTTGGTCGAACAACGGCAGCGCCATGCGCGCATGGTGCGGGATTTCGGAGCCGATCTCTCCCGTTTCGGCGACCTGCGCGTGCCCATGGGACGTCCGGACGCGACATCCGACAATGCGGAGGACCTGATCGGCGGCGAGGAGTTGTCGCAGCGCCTTGAGGAACTGCAACAGTCCAGGGAGTTCGTGATCGAGAGACGAGATATCGCCAGAGCGCGAGCGGAGGAGTTTCGCCAACGCATCGGGGGCGAGCACACCGCATGAGCCGCTCCACCCGGGTCGCGACACTTGTCGTCCTCATGGGTACCGGATGGGGTACGACGCTCTCTGCTCAGGCGCGCGTGACCGACCTGGTCTTTACCGGCGGGACGCATGTGGAACGGTATGGCGGCGGAATACCGTCCGTGACGCTTGCCGTGGTCGACAGCGTCGATCGGGCCTGGGCGACGAGCGCCGAACTGGGGGTCCGGGCCGTTCTGAGCTCGAACGCCAACGGGTTCGACGGCCTCACCGTCACGGTGGATGGCGGTGTCCGGCAGTTCGACGCGTACGGCTTCAAACTGCGCGACTATGCACCCCGTGTTTCGAGCGGGGTCCTCGACGCCGTGTTCCGCACAACGACGAACCGCGGCGTCCTGCAGTTCAGCGGGCGGGCGGGCGGGCGCGATGTGGCTGACCGCACGCCCACTCCTCTTTTCCTGGAGCCCGGATACACGAACTACGAAGGCTCGGCGCTCTTCCAGACGCGGGAAATAGGCGGGACCTACTGGGACGCGAGCGTCGAGGGCGGCCGGGCCGACTACAACGCCCAGGAAATCGTGCCGCAACTCGATCTGCTCGACCGCAACAAGATCGGGTTCGAACTGGGTGCCGCGCAGGCACGGATGTGGAACGCGGCGAGGATGACGATGCGTTTCTACGGATCGTTCACCGAATTCCGGTATCCGAAGCAGGGCACCAGCTATGAACCCGATCCCTTCCGCCGGGACCAGGCCTATCAGTTGGGTGCGCTGTGGCGGTATGACGGGATCGAGTCTTCGGATGGGTTCGAGTTGCCGGGGGTCACCGCGGAGGTGGGCATCCACGGCACCATCAACAGGTCGAACGCGAGCCGGACCGAATACAACGCCGTCTCGGTGAACACCGTCGTGTCGATCCCCATGCCCGCGGACATGAGGTTCCATTTCACGGCGGTGCTGACCGCGAAGGACTACCTGACGGAAACGGAGTTCATCCGCCTGATTCCGGGCGAAGAGGCGGACAATGCGTCGCGGGTGTACGTGGCCGTCAGCCGGCAACTCACCGACGCCGTCGATGGCCGCTTCCGAATCGGCTGGACACGCGCGGAGACGGAGATCGGCGACGCCTATTTCGAGCGCTACAGCGGATCGCTGTTCTTCAACTACCGGCCCTGAGGCCGTGCAGGCCTGGGTCGCTTGAGGAGACTCCAACTCCGGCGGCAGGACTCGAACCTGCGACCCGGTGGTTAACAGCCACCTGCTCTACCAACTGAGCTACGCCGGAAGACCGCCTACAGTAGCCAGCAACCGTACCCCAAGCCCGTCAGCGTGTCAAGTTGCGCGCTCGGCGGCCTCGAAGACGCCGCGCAGCGCCGGACCGATGTCGTGCGCCAGGTCCCACATCTCCTGGAATCGCGCTCGCACCCCGTCGGTCTGCCCGCCCCTGTACACCACGGCGAGCGCCGGACCGCGCGAGGGATAGGGAATCTGGAACCAGTGGACGCCCAGTAGCAGATCGCAGCGGCCCTGCCCGTCCACGAAAACGGAAAAGTTGGGCGCCCAGTCGAGGAGGGGCGCGCAGCGAACCCGAAGGCGTTCTTCGGCGAGCAGGCGCATGACGACGCGCAGATTCCGGCTGCGCTCGGGATCGGCCAGCATCGACTCGGCTTCGAACTTGAGCGTCGCCGCATTGATCTCGGTGATGAGCACGCGCAGCTCTTCCACGGACGCCAGCTCTTCGTAGGCGAGATCGATGCCGGAGAGGCGGATCCGATCTACCGCTGCATCGATGTGCCGGGCCTCGCGCGCGAGGTCGCTGTAGACCGACCGGAAGCTCCCGCGGGACTGGTCGTGGATCAGTTTGCTGTGCGTCGGCGGCATGGTACAAGCAAGCGGAACACCTCGGGCGACGGAATGGCGGGATGGGACGTCGGGGGATCCTCGCCGGCGACGGTTGCCCTCGATTGCGGAATGGGCGATCTCACTAGCAGTCCGAGGAGGAATCCGCGCGTGCCCCGGCCGGCGAATTCCGCGGACTGCCAGATCAACACAACACGCTGACGGAGGCCGGTTTCCGATGTTGCGTTCCACCCAGCACCCGTTCGTGGCGCCACTCCTTCTCCTTCTGGCGGCCGGTTGCGCCAATCCCGAGCCGCAGGACGGCCCGCGCCTGATGGTGATGCTGGTGGTTGACCAGCTCATCCCGGAACAGCTCGACCGCTACGACGAGCACTACTCGGGCGGGCTGCGCAGGCTGCTGGACGAAGGCTTCCGCTACGACGACGCGGCTCACGACCACGGCGTGACGGAAACCGCTGCGGGACATGCGACGCTTTCGACGGGCGTCTACCCGAAGACGCACGGGATCGTCGCCAACGACTGGTACGAGTTCGACACAGCTGGAGAAGCGAGATTCGTCTACGCGGTCGCGGACAGCCTGTCCTCCATCATCGGCATCCCCGAGCGCGCGGGACGCTCGCCCCGCAACCTGGTGCGCGGCGGCATGGCCGACTGGGCCCTGGACGCCGATTCCGGAGCCCACGTGGTCTCGGTCTCGAAGAAAGACCGGGCCGCGATCACGATGGCGGGAAGGGCGCCGGGGCACGTCTACTGGCTCGACGCCGAACAGGGGCGCTACGTGACCTCCAGCTGGTACCGGCAGGCAGTACCCGCCTGGGTCGAAGACTTCAACCGTGATGCCCGCACACGCCTGCTGTCCGATTCGGTCTGGCAGAGCACCATCCCCCCGGGCCTGGAGCGGGTCGTGCCGCGCGGGGATGAGGCCCCCTACGAAGCCGACGGAATCCACACGACCTTTCCGCATCGATTCGACCAGGAGGGTGACGCATCGTCGCCCGCCGGCTTCAACGAGTGGATCGCGGAGCGGCCCATGGTGGACGCGGCCACCATGGCGCTGGCGATGGCGGCGGTGGGCGAGCTGGGCATGGGAGAGGACGACATCGTGGACTACCTGAGCGTGTCGCTCTCGCAGGTGGACTACGTGGGCCACCGCTACGGGCCCTTCAGCGTGGAGCAGTTCGACACGCTCCTGCGCCTCGACCGGCTGCTGGGCGAATTCTTCGCCTTCCTGGACGGCGCGGTCGGTTCAGGCGGTTGGGTGCTGGGGTTCAGCGCCGACCACGGAGTGCAGCCGGTGCCCGAATACCTGCAGGAACTGGGGCAGCCGGGGGGCCGCGTCGGAGGCAGGGAGTTCCGGGCCGCCGCCCGGCTCGTGCGGGAAGCGCTCCCGGATGTGGCCGGAGCCGTGTCGGGCCCGGAGCAGGAGCGCATCGCGGAGGTGCTGGAAGAACTGGACTTCGTCGCCGACGCCGTCACCCAGGCGGAGCTCACCGGCCCACCCTCCGCGGATTCGCTGATCCGGCTGCAGCAGAACTCCCATTTCGCCGGGCGCATGCCCGGGCCCCTGCACCGCTACGGCGTCCACCTGGAAATCCGGCTCCCTCACGGCACGGTGGAATACACCGGGGGCGGGACCAACCACGGATCGCCGTACTGGCACGACCGTCACGTGCCGCTGATCTTCCTGGGGGCGGGCGTTCGGTCGGGCCGTTCGGACCTGCGCGTGCGCACCGTCGACGTGGCGCCCACCCTCGCCGCGCTGGCGGGCATCGCGGCGCCGGCGAATCTCGCGGGGCGGGATCTGTTTCGCTAGCACCGGGGCGCGCGACCCGTCGCGACGGCTTAGCCGGCGCACCCCGGTACCGGGCCACCGGCTCAACCAGCCATCCCCGGCTATCGCGCTCGTCGTAGCGCCGCCTTCAGGAGCCTGACCCGGCGATCGATCCCCAGGCTGGCCGCCGCTTCCGCAGCCGTCTCCGCGACCTCGTATCGCTGCGGGAGCGAATGCCGCAACCGCAGGAGCGCCTCCTCGAACTTGAGCCGAGCCCAATGGGCGGGCTGAGATGCTTCGATGAGCGACGCGATGCTGCCGACGGTGTCCACACCCTCGCTGATGTCGCCCCTCCACTCGCACAGGCGCGCCGTGCACAGAGCGAACACCCATGGATCTTCGAACCAGCTTGCCGGCGGCTCGGGGATGTCGCCCGCCATCTCGCGAGCAACCGACATCTCCCCCATTCGCAGCGCGGTCAGGCTGACGCCCGAATGGCTGATGACTCCCAGATGGCTCCCCATACCGGGTGTCAAGAACTGCCGGGCGCGGGCAAAATGCGCGGCGGCCAGGTCCAACTCCCTCGCCTCCAGCGCCAGCTCTCCCATCTTGCATTCCAGGGCAACATGGGCTTCGCAGACATTCACTCCGGCAAGCAGCGGGCCGGCCTTGGCAAACCAGTTCCTTGCCTCGTCGAGGCGTCCGAGCGCGCGGTATCCTGTACCGGCACTGATTAACAGGTCGTAGTGATCGACGAAATCGTCGCGGTTCCCGCCAAGCGTCTCCCCCTCCTCCACCGCCGATGTGACCTCCGGGTCGGTAATGAGTCCCTTGGCGCCCTGAATCGCAACGAGGCGCACCAGTGCCCGAAGCAGTTCATCCGGGGCGCGCTTGCGGCGCGCGATGGCGATGGCTTCGCGGGCATGCCCCAGCCCGGCATCCAGGTCACCCTGATGATGTAGCGCGAGGATGGCATGCAGGGGGCCCCGCGACTTTGGCGCAACGCGATCGAGCAGCTCTCTGGCGCGAGCGGCGACCTGGTCCGCCTCGGGGCCGTGTCCTTCCCTTCTGTGGATGTGGAGCTCGAGTTCGATAGCCTTGGCGCCCGCCTTCCAGTGCCCCTGCTCCCAGGCGGCCCGTCCGAGTTCACGGATGCCGGCTGCCGCCTCTCGCGGAGAACGGGAGCCCTTGCTCGCGAGCAGATCGACGCGCAGGATGTCGGCAACCAGGGCGCTCTCCCGGCGTTGGACGTTTCGAAGCTGAATCGCCGCCTCGGTCAAACACGCCGGCCCCTCCACGATGTCTCTGCGCACGTAGTGAAGACGAGCGATGCGGGCGGTGATCCGGGCGAGGATCCGCGGATCCTCGGTGTCTTCCCTGGCAACGGCGAACAGCCTGGCGGCTTCCGCGAATCCACCCGCCTTCTCGGCGATCCTGGCTCCGGCGAGGGCGTGCCGGAGCGCGTGAGCCCGCATTCGGGCATGGTGATAGTGCGTCGCCAGTTCCCCCGATTTCGCCGGATTGTTCAAACCATCCAGATGCGCGGCAACGCGACCGTGGGTCCATGCCCTGCGCGCGTCGTTCATTCGATCGTAGACCGTATGGAGGATGAGGTCGTAGCGGGCAACAAACCCCCGCGAGTCCCATTCGATGAGCCGGGACTCCTGCAGCTGGTCGAGCGCCTGCAGGCACGAGTCGTGCGAGCTGCCGGTCAATTCGGCCAACGTGTCGACGTCCATGGGACGCCCAAGGACGGTGAGGAGCTGCAATGCGCGCTCGGCGTCGTCATCCAACTCTGCCAGGCGGCCCGCAAAAACACTGGCGATGGACTGCGGGGCCGGCACGAAGTCGCCGGGATCGAGGTTCGGCAGACGCCCGCCCGCGCTTGCGTGATTGGTGAGTTGCACAATGAAGAACGGGTTCCGGCCGCTCAGTTCAAAGATCCGGTCCTGCATCTCCCCTTCGACCCGGCCCTCCGAAATGGTGTCCACCAATTCCGAGGCAGCCTTCCTGGTGAGTTCGCCGAGAAAGAACTCGCTCGGCTCGTATCGCATCAGGGAACCACCAAGCAGCCGGCTGACGGCGTCCTTCTCACGCAGGCTATCCGTCCGGGTCGCCAGCACGACGGCCAATGGGAGGGAGGGCCATCGCTCCAGAACGTATTGCAGACCGGCTATCGAATCCGAATCAACCCACTGGAAATCATCGATGAAGAGAACGGTGGGCTTGTTGCGGGCAACCTCCATGAGCAACCGCCAGACTGCTTCAAGGCATCGCCGGTTGGATCTACCGGCCGCAGCCGCAGCCCGTTCGGCGGATGACTCCGTACGGCTGGTGGCCTTTGGCAACAGTCTCAGGATGATGCCCCGCCACGGTTCCGCAAGCTGGGTGATTTCCGCGTCGAGATCGGAGGATCCAAGCGCATCCAGCAGGGTGTCCAGGAAGGAGACCTGCGTGGGGCTCGTCACGTGACTGCGAATGACCCGGATACCGGTCAGCAGGCCCCGAGCCAGGGCTTCTTCCGCGAGCCGCGTCTTCCCGATGCCGCGCTCGCCGCGCAATACGACCACGCGTAACCCGTCGCCGGGCCGAGGGAGCATCGCACCCAGGAGCGCGGCCAGTTCCTCGGAGCGTCCGATCAGGGGATGGCCGACGATCGGTCGGCCAGCGCTCTCGCTGCTGGCCTGCCCGGGCATGTCATGGAGATGGCCGACCAGTGACAGCGTCTCCGCATGTGGAGACCAGTCGGGGTCACCCATCCCGGACCTTTCAACGAAACTGTGGAAGGCCGCCTCCGCCTCGCCCACCCTTCCGGACATGGCCTCGGCTCGAATCAGCATCCGAAGTGCGCGTTCGTCATACGGATTGAACGAAATCAGGACTCGAGCCGGTTCGATGGCGTGATGCCAGCGGCCCTGGCCGGTCAGACGGGTCCACTGTTCCACGGCAGCCTGTCGGATCCGGGACCGGAGCTGGAGGCTCGTTTCGTCCAGCCATTCCGAAAACACATCCGAGGGGGACTTGGTCAGCTCCGAGAGGAACCCTCGTTTGCACAGTGCCGCGGCTTCAGCCAGGCGTTCGTCCGATATCGCCGCCAACACGACACTGTAGTCCGTGGCAATCGCATCACTCAGCCACTGGCGGTCATGTTTCCTCACGACCAGCCGCTCGCGAAACTCGCGGTTCAGCGAATAGATGAGCTGACTCATCCGGTGTCTGAGCCGACGGGACGGCGCAGGCTGCCAGAGCAGTCTGATGGCGCGCGCGGTAGACACGCCGCCCGGCGCGGCCGCGAGCATGCCGAGTAGCGCCGCTTTGAGGGGAGACAACGCAAGATGCCTGGTGCCGGCGTACAACGTGGGGCCGCCGAAGGTCACCAAACGAAACGTTGGGCGGACATTGATCCCGATACTGGCTATATGCTGGGATCACTTGATCTTACGGGATTCCTCAATCCAGTTCCCGCTGTTCGGTTCCCGCCAAGTGAGATTCTAGCCGTGTGCCCCTCGGCGGGCTTCCAGAGCCTTCCGAAGCTGTCCCTCGTCGGGCTGCTGATAGCAGGCGAGCACCGTCTTGGCGTTTCTCCAGCCGCCAAGCTCGCAGAGCACCTTCAGCGGCTGGTCCATGAGGTCGCTGGCGAACTTGCGTCTCAGCGAGTGCCAACCCCTTCGGCGCTTCCGCTCCATCCCAGCGAGTCGCTCGGCCCTGCGCCACCAGACGTGCGGCTGCGACGGGCTCAGGCACTTCATGGGATGGTTTGCAGAGGGCAGCACCGGCGCGTCCTCGATCCGGGGGCTCTTCCTCCACGCCTGCCTGAGCACGGCCAGCGCCGGGGCGGACAACGGAGTCCGGTGCTCGTATCCCGTCTTCTCGTGCTCGCTGCGCCACCGGATGGCCTCGCCGTCGATGTCCACATCCGACCACTTCAGATGCCGGATCGCCCCGATTCGGTGTCCCGTTTCGTGCGCAAGCACGAGCGCGACATGGAACCGCCATCCCACCTGCCGGGAGACCCCGAGCAAAGCCCGGTATTCTTCGTTCGTGACGACAACGCGAACCGGGTTCTTCTCGACGGGCTTCCTGAGACCCTTGAGCGGGTTCCTGTCGAGGAGCAGGCGGCCGTGCTCGTCTCTCGACCTCGCGGCCCAGTTGAGGACCGCCATCAGTAACGTGAGGTCCCCTCCGACGGTCTGGTCGGACACGGGCTTTCCGCTCGGACCGATCCTTCCCGCCCGGCGTTCCCGAATGAACCGGTCCCAGTCCCTCCGCGATAGCGTCTCAGGTCTTCGGTCCCTGCCGAAGAACTTGAGGAACATCGCCGTCGCCGCCCGGTCGTGCATGCGGGACGTGCCGCCCTTGGTGGGCGTCACCTCCTCACCGTAGATGTCAAAGAGCATCCCCAGCGTGAGCGGCTCGGGCTCGGCTTCCGCCTTGCCGTTGGGCTGAAGCATCGCGAAGTCCGCAGCGGCTTCGTCCGCCTGCCGCTTCGCTCTCACCCAATCGCGGTGCTTCAGCGATCTGGTGAGCCTGCGCCCGTTCTCCCGCCACTCAATCTGGTAGAGGCCGGTCTTGGGATCGGCGAACACCCTCACCCGGTTCCGGCCCCACTCGCCGGCGCTGTAGCTGCGCCGGTCCCGCTTCGTGCGTGCCATCATTCGATTCCTCTCGTGATGGACCGCACGATCTGCGCGGTTGGAAGTTCGCGCCGGGAGGGATTCTCCGCCAGACCGGCGGTCGGCGGCGCGCCACGTGCTACGGCGTTCGGGTGGCAAGCGACTGGACGCCATCTCAGCGGCTCGGACCCTGATCGCGATCCGGTCCCGGGCGGCGCATCAGATACGGAGGCCGCGCGGTCTCGCGACGGCGGATGTCCCATAGTACTCGGCCAAGCGTGTCACTTGCCCGTCGAGCCGCTCGATTTGCCGCTGCA
>JAPPMM010000037.1 GCA_028819075.1 Gammaproteobacteria bacterium | reverse complement strand
CAGCACCGGACATTACTGGACGTTACGGCACTCTTGAATGATGTAGTCGGCGCTCCTACGGCGCCGGAGAATGGGGCCGGAACCGGGTGAGGGTCTTCCCGGACCCGAAGACCGGCCTCTACCAGATGGAGTGGCGCGAGAACGGGCGAAGGCTCACCCGGTCGCTGAGACACCGCGACTGGATGAGGGCGAAGAGAGAGGCGGACGAGTTCGCCGCGGACTTCGTCGGCCCGGACCTGAACGGCAAGGCGGACGCCGAACCCGAGCCGCTCACGCTGGGAACGCTGTTTGACATTTACGGTGAAGAGGTGACGCCCGCGAAGGCGGAGCGGGTCCAGCGTCGGGACAGGGTCGCGACGGGGATGTTCCTCGACTTCCTCGGGCGGGACCGAAGGCCCGAGACCCTGTCCCAGCGAGACTGGGACCGATTCATCCGGGAGCGCCGAACGGGCCGCGTCGGACCGAGCGGCAAGCCGGTGGGCAACCGAACCGTCGAATGGGACTTGACGTTCCTGATGGCGGTGCTGAACTGGGCGGCGAGGTCGAAGGACGAGCAGGGCCGCCCGCTGCTCGACAGGAACCCGCTGAAGGGCCTCAAGAAGCCCAAGGAGAAGAACCCCACCCGGGTCGTTCTCACGGAAGAGGAGTACCAGGCGCTTCTCGGCGTCTCGCGGCAGGTCGGCTGGCGATTCCACGTCGCCCTCGTGCTCGCGCACGAGACCGGGCACCGGATCGGCGCGATTCGCAAGCTGCGGTGGTCTGATATCGACCTCGAAGGCGGGATGGTGAGGTGGCGAGCGCAGCACGAGAAGACGGGCTACGAACACGCCACGCCGCTGACCGACGATGCAATTGCGGTGTTGGAAGATGCGTGGAGGATGAGCGGCGGAAGCGGAAACGGTCTGGTGCTGCCCGCGCCGGGTCACTCCTCGCTGTGCCCCGGTCGCGACCTCGCGCTGAGATGGTGGCATAGAGCCGTGACCCTCGCGAGGCTCGAACCGAAGCGTGGCCGGGGCTGGCACTCGCTGCGGCGCAAGTTTGCCAGCGACCTGATGGACCAGCCGCTCAAGGTGCTCTGCGAACTTGGCGGGTGGAAGAATCCGCAGACGGTCCTGATCTGCTACCAGCACGCGAACACGGGACAACTCAGGAAGGCTCTGGACGCCCGCCGGAGGGTTCGCACCTGAGATCCCAATTGGCGGGAATCAATTAGCGGGAATCGAACCGGCGAGACTCCCAAGTCACACGCACACAACAGGATGCGTCTTCAACAGCGCATGTGGAAGAAGCTGTCGCGCGATGAGGAGTTGACCGCCGAGCAGGCCCGGCACCGCAGTCGTGCGTTCTCGGTGTTTGTGGATGGCGACGGGATGTACGTGGTGAAGGGACGGCTCGAGCCGGAGGTCGGTGCGGTGCTGATGCGGGCGATCGAGGCGGCGTCGGATGCGCTGTTCCGGGGCGAGGGTGATGCTCGAGACGGCGCGGGAAGTGGAAGGAGTGCCAGACGCGAGGCCAGCGACGCGCGCCCGGAGCCGAAGCAACGTCGAGCGGATGCCGTGGGGCTGCTGGCGGAGCGGGCGCTGGCGGCGGGGTTCGGGGATAGCGAGCCCGGCGACGATCCGCCGACTCAATCCCGCGAGGAACAGCGCGCTCAATTGGACATCGAGACGCCTGCCTCACCCCGCGTCGAGTCCGGCACCCGCGCCGAGCGCTACCAGGTCATGGTCCATTGCGATGCGGCAACGCTTGCGGCCGAAGGCGAGACGGGACGCTCGGGTGCAGGTTCACGGAGGCGCATCATGTTAAGCATTGGGCCGACGGGGGCGAGACGAGTCTCCGGAATACGCTGCTGCTCTGTCGGCGTCACCATCGCGCCGTTCACGAGGGCCGGATCAAGGTATCCGTAAACGGTGACGGGACGGTACTGTTCTTCACGCCGAAGGGAAGAATGCTGGTGGACGCGCCGAAGCGGGTTGAGCGCGCCGATCCGCTGAAGCGGCGCGGGTGTGCGGATACGCGGAAGCAGCGCGGCGCCCCGTCGACGCGTGAACATACCATGCTGTCAAACGGGGCTGCCCTCTATCGCGACTCCGACATCCCCTGGGAGATCGAAGCCGCAGCGCGGGAAGCCGTGGAGGGGTGATCCGCGGCCGTCGTAGCCCGCGCCTCTTCCTCGTCCCCCGGCGCCTCTTCCCATTCGTACTCGCGGTCGTGCACCTAGCGCTCGAACCACTCGAGGTGCACGTTGGCCTTGAAGAGCTGGTGCCGGAGTTCGGTCCAGCCGTGCCCCGCGCGCGGCGCTACGTATAGATGTGTCGGAACGCCGTTGTGCTTCAGCCCGCGGTACATCTCCACCGACTGCGGCATGGGCACGCGGGCGTCCTCTTCGCCCACGAGGAAGATCGTCGGCGTGCTCACCCGCCACACCTCGCGCAGCGGCGAGTCCTGCCAGTACTGGTCGACGGGCGCGTCCTCCTCCCAGGGGGTGCCGCCGAACCACGGGGTCCGGTATACGCGGATGTCGCTCTGGGCGTACATCGACACCCAGTTGGCGGCGCCCGCTCCGGAGGCGGCGGCTTTGAAGCGGTCGGTGTGGGTGATGATCTTGTTGGTCATGTGCCCGCCCGCGCTCCATCCCATCTTGGCCATGCGCGCGCCGTCCACGAGGCCTAGATCGATCAGGTGGTCCACCCCGGTCATCACGTCCAGGTGGGCCTGGTCGAAATAGTTGCCTACCATGTTGCGCAGGAAGTCGTCGCCGGACCCGGTGCTGCCCCGGTAGTTGGGCTTGAAGACGAAGTAGCCCATCCCGTTCAGGACCTGGACAAAGTTGCCCGCGGTCGAAAACTGGAACTTGTCGGACGCGGCGGGGCCGCCGTGGGTCTGCACCACCAGCGGATAGCGGGTGCCCTCCTCATAGTCCAGCGGATAGAAGAGCAGTCCCTCGACCTCGACGCCGTCCTCACCCTGCCAGCGGATGGCCTCCTGGCGCGGCTGCACGAAGTCCGCGGTGAGGTAGTCGAAGACGCGGGTCACGCGCTCGGGCGAGCCGTCGCCGGACATCACCCAAAGGTCGCCCCGGTTGTCCGCCCGGTTGAGCCCGAAGACGTGCGTGTCGAGCGCGGGCGCGTACTGCCAGTTGATGACCTGATGATCGCCCTGGGTCAACTGCGTCAGGCGCTCGCCTTCGATGTCCACGCGCATCAGCTCTTCGCGCACGCCCGTGTTGGCGCGGAAGAAGATGGCCTCGCCATCGCCCGACCAGGCGATGGCGTCCACCCCATGCGGCATGTCCGGGAGCAGCACGCGCGCCTCCCCGTCTCCGGATGCCGGGACGAGGAAGAGATTGTCGTTGTAATAGAAATCGAAGTCCTCGTTCGAGTCCGCGTGGAAGGCCACCCACTGGTTGTCCGGCGAGAGGCGCGCATTGTATTCCGGCACCGAGTTGCGGGTCAGCTGGCGGGCGTCGCTGCCATCGGAGCGCATCACCCAGACCTCGCGCCGGTCCACGCCCTCGAAGAGCGGCGATTCTCCGCGATGGAAGGCGATGTGGGTGCCGTCGCGCGAGAGCGAGTACCCGGTAACCGAATAGTCGCCTTCCGTGACCCGGCTCACCTCGCCGTCGTCCACGCTCGCGCGCCAGATGTGGAGTTGCTGATAGTTTTCGTCGAAGGCGAAGACGTCGTCCCCGGCGGCCCGCGCGGCCTGCTCCTCGTCCGACAGCTCGTCCGAGGCGACGAAGTAGATGCCGCTCCCGTCGGGGGCCCAGGTGATGCTCGAGACCGCCGTGGGGTGGTCGGTGAGGGCGTTCGCCTCTCCCCCCATGGCGTTCAGCAGGTAGATCCGGGTGTGCTCATCCTCGCCGCGCCGGGCCAGGAAGGCGATGCGGCTTCCGTCGGGCGACCAGCGCGGGCTCGTCTCCCCGTTCTCGCCGTTGGTGACCTGGATCAGGTTGCCGCCGTCCGCGTCCACCCTCCAGATGTGGGCGACGCTCCCGTTCTCCTCCCAGTCGGCGTCACGGCGCACGAAAAGCAGCCGGGTTCCGTCAGGGGAGATGCGCGGGTCGCCGAGCGTCGGCACTTCGATGAGGTCGACGATGGTCATCGGGCGCGGCACGGCGTCCGCATCCTGCGCCGAGAGGCCTGCCACCGGCCCCGTCAGGGCCAGAACCAGGGCCAGCGCCGCAAACGCGGGCCAGCGAGGAACGCGGCCCGGTGCCGGCCTTGTCCGGGAGTTGTCGTGCTCGTGCATTGGTCCTCCTGCGTCGCTCATACTCGTCTTCAAGACACTCATCCCCTCAACGGCTACAGTGCGCGGGATCCGAAGGGTTATGACCGGAATCCGGCTCGAGCCGTCCACTGCTTCCCTACTCGAAGTTCCCGGGCACCGCCTCGTGCATCTCCGCGGCCACGTCCTCGGCACTCCGGAAGCGCGCAAGATCCAGATCGAAATCCGGAGCGGTCCGGCGCCGGATCTTGCCGACCAGCTCGCGGACTTCCCGCGGCGCCATCCCCATTCCGCGCAGTTCCTCGAAGCTGAGCGATCCGCCACCTTGCCTTACCTCCAGCCCGCCATCCTCTCCCGGCGCGAGCAGCGTCGCCAGCGCCTCCAGCTCCATTCGGCTCAGCTTGTCGCCGCACACCTGGTAGTCGATCCAGGCCTCGAAGCTCATCGGGGCCACGCGCTTGAGCATCCCCGCCATCACCCGCCCGAACTCCTGGATCTCCCACTGGGCGTGATCGTCCACGCGAAGCGTGAGGAAGTGCAGCAGGTTGTGCAGGTCGATCTTCCAGTACCACTGCGTGTATGTCGACAGCGGCAAGTCGATTCGGGCCAGCTCGCGCGCGATATCCTGCTCGACCATCCACCCGTACGCCTGGGAAGCGGACTTGCGCACATCCTCCCATTGCCGGATCGCATCCCGATAGAGGCCCTTCGGAGCGGCATCCTCCTCCCTCCCCTGATTGTTGGAGGTGCTCTGGAGCGAGAAGTTCTCTCTATCGGGGCTGTAGAAGAGGAGCGGCATCAGGCTGTAGCGACCCGAATACTCGTTAATTGAGGCCGTCCGGTGCCGCACCCACTGGCGGGCCACGAACATCGGCATGGCGCAGTGGAACTTGAGCTCGACCATCTCGCTGGGCGTGGTGTGCAGATGCCGGCGCAGGTAGCGGATGAGCCCGCGGGTGGCGCTGCGCCTGCGGGTGCCGTAGCCGTAGCTGACCCGCGCGGCGTGCTCGATGCTCTCGTCGCTGCCCATGTAGTCGACCAGCGAGACGAAGCCGTGGTCGAGCACGGGATAGTAGAGTCCGAGGATCTCCTCGGCCTCGGGAGTGGTGGGACGCCTTGTTTCCATGCGCGTTCCGGCTAGGCTTTCTGAGGATGGACGATGACGGACAACTCCTCTGGAGGTTAAACCCGATGCCGTTCACTGCGATAGATCCCGCGACCGGCCAGCGCATCAGGGACTACCCGGAGATGTCGTCCGGCGACTACGCCCGCGCCGTTGCCGGCTGCCAGAACGCCTTCCTGGCCTGGCGCGACACCCCCATGGAGGAGCGGTCACGGCTGGTGGATAGCCTGGCGGCAATCCTGAGAGAGCGGCGCGAAGAGTTCGCCGAACTCATGACCCGCGAAATGGGGAAGCCCGTGCGCGAGGCGAGCGCGGAGATCGAAAAGTGCGCCATGGTGTGCGAGTTCTACGCCGAACAGGCCCCCGGCTACCTGGCTCCGCAACCGGTCGAAACTGAAGCCCGCCAGAGCTTCGTCACCTTCCAGCCGATCGGCATCGTCTTCGCCATCATGCCGTGGAACTACCCCTTCTGGCAGGTCTTCCGCTTCGCCGCGCCCAACCTGATGGCGGGGAACGGGACGCTCCTCAAGCACGCGCCCAACGTGCCGGGGTGCGGGCTGGCCATCGAGGGCATCTTCCGTGAGGCCGGCTTCCCCGACGACCTCTTCCGCGCGCTGCTCATCGACCACGACCGCGCCGCCGAGCTCATCGCCGACCCACGCGTGCGCGCGGTGACCCTAACGGGGAGTACGGTCGCCGGGAAGACGGTGGCCGCGACCGCTGCCGCCCACGTCAAGAAGTCCGTGCTGGAGCTGGGCGGCAACGACCCCTGCATCGTGCTCGAGGACGCCGATCTGGAGCTCGCCACGCGCCTGTGCGTGACCAGCCGCCTGATCAACGCCGGGCAGAGCTGCATCGCCGCCAAGCGCTGCATCGTGGTCGAGCCCGTGCTCGCCGAGCTGCGCGAGCGGGTCGTGGAGGCGATGGGCGCGGCGGCCTTCGGCGATCCCTTCGACGAGGCCAACCGCATCGGCCCGCTCGCGCGAGAGGATCTGCGCGACCGCCTGCACGACCAGGTGCGGGGAAGCGTCGAGGCGGGCGCGTCCCTGCTGGTGGGCGGTGAGGTGCCCGACCGGCCGGGCTGGTTCTATCCGCCCACGGTGCTGGCCGACGTGGGCCCGGGCATGCCCGCCTACGAGGAGGAGCTGTTCGGCCCGGTCGTATCCATCGTGCCGGTGGCGGACGAGCGCGAGGCCATCGCGGTGGCCAACGACACCCGCTACGGGCTGGGCGCCTCGGTCTTCACCCGCGACCTGGAGCGCGGGCGGCGCATCGCGGCCGAGGAGATCGACGCCGGCAACTGCTTCGTGAACGCCTTCGTGCGCTCCGACCCCCAGCTCCCCTTCGGCGGGGTCAAGGAAAGCGGCTACGGACGCGAACTCTCCCTCTTCGGCATCCACGAGTTCGTGAACGTGAAGTCGGTGTGGGTGGGTTGAGATAGCCCCTCAAAGACTCGCATATCCGGGACCGGCTCCGTATCTTGGCAAGTTGTGAAAGCGTGCCGGGCACTCCCGGCCAGCGACACCACGAAGGAGGTGATGACCGTGACCGAAGTCGAGATCATCCGCGACCGCGGTCCCCGCAACTACTCACGCCGCAAGTTCATCAAGGGCGTGATCGCGGCGGGCGCGACCGTCTCCGCGTCCAGCTACCTGTTCCGGGGTCCGGGCGTGTTGACCGCCGGCCAGGCCCGGGGCGGGGTGGAACGCCTCATGACGCTCACCGTCAACGGCCAGCAGCGGCGCGTCGACGTGCTCCCCTACGAGACGCTGGCGATGACGCTGCGTTACAAGCTCGGGCTGACCGGGACCAAGCTGGGGTGCGACCGCGCCGAGTGCGGGGCCTGCACCGTCCACATCGACGGAGTCACGCATTACTCCTGCTCGATGCTCACCCACCAGGTGCGCGGCCGTGAGATTCGCACCATCGAGGGGCTCGAGAGCCCCGACGGCGAGCTCCATCCCGTGCAGCAGGCGGTCATGGACGAGGGCGGGTTCCAGTGCGCCTTCTGCGCCCCCGGCTTCATCATGAGCATGGCGGCATTCGTCGAAGACAACCCGGGCGCCAGCCGCGCTCAATGTGCGCAGGCGCTCTCCGGCAACCTCTGCCGTTGCGGCGACTACAACAAGATCCTCGATTCGGCGGAGCGAGCCGTCGAGTTGATGGGCCAACGCGCCTGACGAACGGCCTTTTACGGAGGAGGATGAAATGGCCGAGAAGGCTATTGGACGAGACATCGCGCCCCCGGATCTGCGAGCCAAGATCACCGGCAGGGCCAGGTACGCCGAGGACTTCCGCGCGGAGGGCATGCTCTTCGCCAAGCTGCTGCTCTCCCCCATGCCCCACTGCCGCGTGCGCCGCATCGACGCGAGTGCGGCGCTGGCGATGGAGGGGGTGGTCGACATCCTGACCGCCGACGATCCGATGATGCCCGAGATCACCGGGGTCGGGGCCGAGGCCGCCCTGACCAACGAGCCGCTCTACGAGGGCGAGCCCGTGCTGGCGGTGGCTGCGGTTGACGAAACCACGGCGGCGGACGCCATCGAGGCGATCCGGGTCGACTTCGAGCCCCTGCCCTTCGTGGTGGACCCGCTCGACAGCCTGCGCCCGGGCGGCCCCAACGCGCGCCTGGACGGCAACATCCAGTGGCGCGAGGGCCAGACCCGCGAGATCCGCGAGTTCAAGTGGACCGACGACGACTACGACGCCGCGGGCCCCGACCGGCTGCCGATGGGCGAGCCGCAGGTGGAATGGAACGTCGGTGAAGTCGAGGACGGCTTCGCGGACGCGGATCTGGTGCTCGAGGAGACGCTGCTGCACCAGTCGCTGTCCCATCATCCGATGGAGCCGCGCAGCGTCATGGCGTACTGGCAGAACGGCAAGCTCTATCTGCACACCTCCACCCAGAGCACGGCGCGCACCCACGCAGGGCTGGCGAACCGCCTGGGTATGGAGCAGTCCGATGTCGTGCTCGTGACGGAGTACTGCGGGGGCGGATTCGGCAGCAAGATCTCCGGGGCGCCCATCAACGACGTGGCCGCGATCATGTCGCGCAAGACCGGGCGTCCGGTGATGCTGCGGATCAACCGCTACGAGGAGACGTACATCGGCCGGGCGCGCCCCGGGTTCCAGTCCTTCGCGAAGATGGGCTTCAGGAACGACGGGCGGGTCACCGCCATCGACCTCTACATCGTTCAGGACGCCGGTTCCTACGGCAGCTCCGGCGACTTCAACACCGCCGGGACGGTGGCGTCGCTCTGCTACCAGCCCGAGCACATGCGCTTCCGCGCGGTATCGGTGTACACCAACACCCCGCCCCGCTCGGCGCAGCGGGCTCCGGGCGGCGCCCAGATCGTGGCCATGCTCGAGCCCATCATCGACAAGGCAGCACGCGAACTCGGCATCGACCGGCTCGACATCCGACGGGTGAACGCCCCCGGACACGACGGCTGGCTCGGTCCCGCCCAGGGTTCGCTCTCGAGTTGCTTCGCGCGCGAGGCGCTGGATCTGGGAGCGGAGGTGTTCGGCTGGGAGGAAAGGACGCAGCTCAGCGCCACCCGCCGCGGCACCAAGTCCATCGGGGTCGGCATCGGCATCAGCCCCTTCGTGGGCGGGAGCCGAGGGATGGATGGCCTGCTGGTGATCCGTCCGGACGGAAGGCTCTACATCCACCAGGGCATCGGCAACCTGGGCACACACTCCATCGCCGACACCGCACGCGCCGCGTGCGACGTGCTGGGGATGGACTGGAACGACTGCGAGGTGGTGTGGGGCGACACCTCGCGCAACTTGCCGTGGAGTTCCAGCCAGTCGGGCAGTCAGACCACGCACGCTCATACCCGCTCCAACCACGCCGCGGCGCTGGACGCCAAGGCGAAGCTGCAGGAGATCGCGGCCGGGGCGCTGGGCGGGTCTCCCGATTCCTACGACTGCGCGGACGGGCGCGTCTTCCAGACCGCCAATCCCGGCCGCGGCATGACCTTCGCCGAGGCCGCCCGGCGCGCGATCGACATGGGCGGCAGGTACAGCGGACACGAACTGCCCGACGACCTCAACCCCATGACGGTGGCGTCCGCGACCAACCTCGCCGGCGAGGGCCTGATGGGCGTGGCCCGCGACAACTACGGCGGCGACGGCAGCATCTGGTCGTGGGTGATGGGCTTCGCCCAGGTGGAGGTCGACGTCGAGACCGGCCAGATCGACCTGACCGAGTACACCGGCGTCACCGACTGCGGCACCGTGCTGCACCCGCGCAGCCTGGCAGCGCAGATCCACGGGGGCGCCGTGCAGGGCTTCGGCCAGGCGCGCAGCCAGAAGTGGGTCTTCGACCCGCAGTGGGGCGTGGCCTTCGCCAAGCGCCTCTACACGGCCCGCCCGCCCGGCATTCTCGACGTTCCGCTGAGGATGAGGTGGGCCGCCGTCGACGAACCCGACCCGCAGACGCCGGTTGGCGCGAAGGGGATCGGGGAACCACCCATCGGGGCCGGGGCGGCAGCGATTGCTTCGGCGGTCGCGGACGCTCTCGGCGGCCAGTGCCTGTGCCGGACGCCGCTCACCACCGACGTGGTGCTCGCGGCGCTCACGGGCACCGAGCAGCCGTATCGTCCTCTCGAAACCCACGTGTAATCGGAGGCTCCGACCATGGCCGTCATTCGCGACATGATCCCGCCGTGCGAGCTCTTCCAGCCGGCGAGCATCGGCGACGCACTCAACCTGCTCGACCAGTACGGGGAAAACTCCTGGGTACTGGCGGGCGGACTCGACAGCTTCGACTGGTTCAAGGACCGCATCAAGCGCCCCGAAGCCATCGTGGACCTCGGGGGCATTGAAGAACTGAGCGGCATCCGCGCCGATGGTGACGGGCTCGTCATCGGGCCGATGACCTCCCTCACCGAGGTGGCAACCCATCCCGACATCGTCGGACGCTTCGGGTTGCTCGCCCAGGCCGCCGAGCACGTGGCCACGCCCCAGATCCGCAACCAGGGCACCCTCGGCGGCAACCTCGCCCAGGACACCCGCTGCTGGTACTACCGCGGCGGATGGCCCTGCTACCGCGCGGGCGGAAACATCTGTTACGCCTCCGCCCCCAAGGCCATGAACGCCGAGCACTGCGTCTTCGGCGCCAGCCGCTGCGTGGCGATCAATCCCTCGGACACCGCGCCCGCCACGATCGCGCTGGACGCGCAGATGGTGGTAACCAATTCGTCCGGCGAGACCGTGTACGACGCCGAGGATTTCTTCATCGGCCCCGGCATCGACATCGAGCGCATGACCGTCATGGAGCCCGGCGACCTGCTCACCGCGATCCGCATTCCGGGTACCTGGGCCGGCGCTGACTTCTACTTCGAGAAGATCCGCGACCGCCAGTCGTGGGACTTCTCGCTGGTCACCGTCGCATCGGCGATGCGCACCTCGGGCGGCACGATCCAGGACGCGCGCATCTCGGTCAACGGGGTCGCGCCCTACCCCATGCGGCTCGACGAGGCCGAGCGCGCGGTCATCGGCCAGGCGCCGACCGACGACATCGGCGTCGCAGCCGGTGACATCGCCATTCGCCGTGCCCAGCCGCTGCGCCACAACGCGTACAAGCTCCCGCTCATGAAGAATCTGGTGCGGCGAGCCGTGCGCGCGGAGGTGTAGAGGTGGAGCTCTGGCGCAGGGCCGCCAATCCATGGAATCAGGAGGTCCTGATCGGGATCTCCTTCGACCTGATGTGGGCCGCGCTGATCGCGGGCATCGTCTTCGTGACCGGGCACGCCCTGTGGGTGCGCAGCCTGGCCACCGCCAACGGTCACGGCGATGACGCGCCGGCCCCCCCGGGCCTGCCCGCGCGCATCCTGCGCCACACCTTTTCCGCGCGGGCGTTCCACTGGCTGATGGCCATCTCCATGTTCGCCCTGCTGGTCACCGCCTTCTTCCCGTGGGCGGGGATCCAGTTTCCGTGGGTGACCATTCACTGGCTGGCCGGCGTGCTGCTGATCCTGACGGTCGTCTACCACATCATCCACTCCACCTTCTGGCAGGACTTCTGGTCCATGTGGGTGGGCAGGGACGATGTGGAGACCGCCAAGCGCGAGGTGAAGCGCTTCTTCGGCAAGGAGCAGCCGGAGGGCCCGAAGGCGGCCAAGTATCCGCTCGACCACAAGATGTACCACCACGCCATCGTGGTCGTTACCTTCGCCGCCGTGGCCACGGGCGTGCTCATGATGTTCCGGGTCGACACCTGGTTCTGGGCGCGCAACCCCTACATCCTCTCGGATGCGATGTGGGGCGTGGTCTACGTGGTGCACGGGCTGAGCGGCGTGGCGCTGATCTCGCTGGTGATCGCGCACATCTACTTCGCGATTCGGCCCGACAAGTGGTGGATCACGATGTCGATGTTCAACGGCTTCGTGAACCGGAAGGACTACCTCGAGCACCACGACCCCGAGCGCTGGGCAGGAGACGGCCCGCAGGGGCAGCTGCCGGAACAGACTTGACCCGGAGCGAGTTGCGCGCCCGCATCGAGGCGATCGAGGAAAGCTACGAGTTCTTCCTGGCCTACGCGGCCCAGGGAGCTGCGGGTACAGGCCCTGGTGCTTCCAGCGGTCAGGTGCGGCAGTTCCTCGCCAGGACCGAAGAAGCCCTCGATGGACTGGGCGAAGGGGTTGCGGCCCTGGCGGAAGCGGCGGGGCTGACGCCGGCTGCGGCGTATCGCGGGATGGCCGAGGTGCTGGGCCGGGATGCGGAAAGCACCCTGGCGGCCGTGCAACTGGTCTCCGCCCAGAAGTGGGTCAGCTCCCAGCTCATCGACAACCTGAACGCCTCCATCCACTTCCGGGCCTTGCTCACCGACCTCTTTCTGATCGACGAGATCCTCGATATCCAGGATGCCGCCCGGGGGACCAACCCGTGAGAACTCGACATACCTATGCCCTTGCGGGCCTGATCGCGCTGGCGTGCGGCGGCGGTGCCGCCCCGATGCCCCAGATGGCCACCGACCCGCCCGCGCCCGAGCGGGCCGACCCTGTAATGGAGGCCGACACCCCCGCGCCGCCGGCCCCTCCCGCTGTCGCTGTTGCCCCGCCCCAGGTCGCCGGCCTCGACACCGTGCGCGCCGGCCGCTTCGACAACGGGCGCATGTGGACCTTCGAGAACCCTCCCGCCGACTACCTGCGCGACGCGTACGGCATCGACGCTGACTCGGTCTGGTTCCGCCGGGCCCGATTGGGGGCGCTGCGCATCCCCGGCTGCTCGGCGTCCTTCGTGTCGGGCGACGGGCTGGTGCTCACCAACCACCATTGCGCGCGCGAGCACATATCCGCGGTGTCCCGGGAGGGAGAGAGCCTGCTGGACGACGGGTTCTACGCGGAGAGCATGGAGGAAGAACGGGCGATCGAGGAATTCGAGGCCGACCGGCTCATCGCGATCCGCGACGTGACGGCGGAGATGGACGCCGCTCTCGAGGGCATCAACGAACCCCAGGCCCGCTCGCAGGCGCGCGCATCGGCCGAGGAGGAGATCGCGGCACGCATCTCGGAGGAATACGGGGGCGAGGACGCCGGCTTCGAGGTGGAGATGGTCTCGCTCTACAACGGCGGACGCACCTCGGCCTACGTCTTCCGGCGCTACACCGACGTGCGCATGGTGATGGCGCCCGAGTTGTCCGTCGGCTACTTCGGCGGGGACCCTGACAATTTCACCTACCCGCGCTACGCCCTCGATTTCACCTTCCTGCGCGTCTACGAGGACGGCGATCCGCTCGACACCAGCGACAACTTCTTCCGCTGGAGCGAGACCGGGGTGGAGAGCGGCGATGCCGTGTTCATGGTCGGCAATCCCGGCTCGACCAGCCGCATCCAGACCGTGGCCGAGCTCGAATTCCGGCGCGATGTCTCCGACAAGGGGCTGCTCGCCTTCGTCAACAACCGCATCGACGCGCTCGAGGCCTTCTACGACATGGACCCGGAGGCCGGCGAGGCGATGGATCTGCGCAACACCATCTTCTCGCTGATCAACACGCAGGAGGCCTATGGGGGGATCCTGCGCGGGCTGCACGACCCGGTGATCCTGGCGAAGCGCCGCGACCAGGAACGGGCGTTCCAGGAAGCGCTCGAGGCCGATCCCGAGCTCGCGGAGGAATACGGCGGGCTGATCGCACAGATCGCGGAGCTGCAGGAGCGGAAGGCCCTGGTGGCCGGCGGTTTCGGGTCGTTCCTGGCCTTCGCCAGCCCGGACTACGAGAGTGCGGTGCTGTCACGCGCGCTCTTCGCCTTCCAGTACGCCAACGGGTCGCGCGCCGGAGCGCCCGCCGAGGCGCTCGAGGGGGTGATGACCTCGCTGAGCGAAGTGCCGGGGCAGCCGGCGGCGCTGCAGGAGCTGCTGCTGGCCGCCCGCCTGCGCGACATCTCGGCGAGTTACGGCCCCGATTCCCCGCTCGCCACCAGCGTCCTCGGCGGGCGGAGCCCGGAGGATGTCGCCGCCTCCATCGTGGCCGAGAGCGTGCTCGCGGACTCGGCGGGCGCGGTCGACGCCGTCCGCAGCGGCACAGCGGGCATGGGCGACCCGGCGATGCTGCTCCTGGGCGCCCTCATCTCGGGCATCGGCCCCTTCCAGCAGGCGCTCGGGCCCATCTCCGCCGAAGAGGAGCAGATCGCGGCGGCGCTGGGGCGGGCGCGTTTCGAGGTCTACGGGACCGATGTCCCTCCCGACGCCACCTTCTCGCTCCGCATCGCCGACGGCGTGGTGTCGGAGTACGAGTACAACGGCACCTTCGCCCCGGTGGTGACCACCTTCTACGGCCTCTACGACCGCCACTACTCCCATATGGCGGGAGGGACCGGGGACGGCGAGTGGGATCTGCCCGGGCGCTGGCTCGATCCGCCCGGCGACCCCGACCTGTCCACGCCGATCAACTTCGTGTCCACCAACGACATCATCGGCGGGAACTCGGGCTCGCCCCTCGTCAACGCGGAGCTGGAGCTGGTGGGGCTGGCCTTCGACAGCAACACCGAGGGGCTCTCCGGCGAGTACATATTCCTGACCGACCGCGCGCGCGCCGTGTCGGTGGACGTGCGCGGCATCCTCGAGGCACTCGAGGAGGTCTACCTGGCAGACCGCATCGTGGAGGAGCTGCGCAGCGGGGGGTGACCGACTACCAGATCACCCGCACGCCGTAGTCGGCCATCAGGCGGTCGCGGGTCACGAGCGCCAGGTCTTCCGAGATCGCTTGCGCGACCAGCATCCGGTCGAACGGATCCCGATGCCACCAGGGCAGCGTGGCCACAATGCCGCAATGGGCGGGCTTGATGGTAAGCCAGCGACCGTGCATGTGTGCCAGCCCGGACTCGATGATCTCGCGCCAGTCGGGGTCCAGATCGAGGCGGTCCAGACTGACCTTGATCGCGATTTCCCAGAGGCTGACGGTGCTCACGAAGATTCGCTGGCCGGGAGCCTTCAGGACCTCCCGCGCTTTCCGACCCAGTTTCTCCGGCGAATCAATCGCCCAGAGCAGCGCGTGCGTGTCGACGAGCAACCGCACTCACCGGTACTCCGCGAAGTCGGTCAGCGGCTCATCGAAATCGTCGCCAATGCGCCGGACCAACCCCCTGCCTGTGCCCAGCGTGGGCCTGTCCCCCACACCGGGGAGGACGACCAGCCGCACCAACGGCTTGCGCCGCTTCGCGATGATGACCTCTTCACCCTCCAGCGCCAGCTTGATGAGCCTGGAAAGTTGGGTCTTGGCCTCGTGGATGTTGAATTGCATGGCGACCCCTCCGTAACTTGGTCATGTAACCTAGTCATGTTGGGCGAAGGGCGCCAGTTTGACTACCGGTGCCGAGCAAGATCCACGGGGCTACAGCCCCGTCCGCAGATAGCCCCGGACAGCCGACACCGCGCGCTCCACGTCCGTGTGCGAGTTGTAGAAGTGGGGCGAGAGGCGCACGCCGGTGCGGTCGCTCCCGCCGCGCGACGCAGCCACGACGCCGTCGTTCTCCAGCGCGCCCACTACATCGCCCGGTGAGAGTTCGCCCGGGCGGAAGGTGACCACGGCCGCGCGCCGCGAGGGCTCCTGCGAGGTCCACATGTGCACGCCGTCGAGAGCGGAAAGCTCCTCGACCAGCGCGGTCGCGAGCTCGCGGCTGCGGGCCTCCACCTCGGCCATCGTGATCTCCTGCAGGAACTCGATCTGGGCACCGAAGGCGCGGATGGCGGGCTCGTCGCGCTGGCCCAGGCCCTCGTGCGTGCGCGCGAGACCCCGTGACCCGGTGTAGGCGCTGTACATGGTGGGCCAGAAGCGGTCGTGGACGCGGGCGTTCACGTACAGCACCCCGGTCTCCTTGGGGCCGCAGGGCCACTTGTGCGCGCTTCCGGTATAGAAGTCGGGCTGCACTTCGGAGAGGTCGATGTCGAAGAGGCCGAAGGACTGGGCGCCGTCGACGACCGAGAACACGCCGTGCTCGCGCGCCAGTGCGCACAGTTCGCGCGCCGGGAAGAGGTCCCCCGCGGTGTTGGTCAGGTGAGTGAACGAGATCACCCGGGTACTCGGCGTGATCGCTTCACGGAACGCCTGCACGTAATAGTCGGCCCCGGGATGCGGGCTCGCCGGCTCGATTTCACGCACGGTGTAGCCGAAGCGCTGTCCCTTGGCCTTCCAGGCGAGGTTGTTGCTGGGGTGGTTGTCGCGCATGATCACGACCTCGTCGCCCAGCCCCAGTTGCAGGCCGGTCGAGACCCAGTTGTTCGCCTCGCTGGTGTTGCGCGTGATGAGGATCTCCTCGGGGGTGACGCCCAGGAATTCGGCCAGACGGTCGCGGGTGGGTTCCTTCACCCGGGCCATCTCGCGGCGGAAGCTCGGCACCGGCTCGCGGTCCATGCGCTCAGTGTAGTCGTGCACCGCCTGCAGCGTGCTCGCCGGCGACGGGCACAGGTTGGCCGCGTTCATCACCGACAGCTCGGGCGGCATCAGGAAGCGGGCGCGCACCTCGTCCCAGTCCACTGCACGGCCGGCGCCGGCGCGGCGGGCGAGCGGCGAGGACGGGGTCCGCCGCGCGAGACCTTCGAGCGCGGGATGGCCGAGGAGGGCGGCAGATCCGCCAGCGGCGAAGAGACGGGCGAAATCGCGGCGATTCATGGATGAAGCAGGCATGCGGCCCTCGCGGTTCCGGGGTTCAGCGGCATCTGAACTGAATAGTACGCCCGGCCCGGCGCGCGCGCGATTCGTCCGCCTGGTCGGTACGCAAACGAACGGGCCGGGGCCTCGAGGCCCCGGCCCGTCGGCGCGCTGTCCCCGCTGATGTCCCCTACGGAATCAGCTTGTTGGCGAAGTCTCCCGCGCGGAAGATGGAGATGTCGTCCAGCGAAACGTAGTCGCGGAGCGCAGAGTTGACCTCCTGCAGCGTCAGCGCTTCGATGGCCGCTTCCCGGGCGGCGGTGAACTCCATCGTCCGGTTGGTGAACAGGTTGTTGCTGAGCTGGCCGGCGAGGGTGCGGTCGTTCGAGCGTCCGTTCTGCTGCGCGTCCAGGAACCCGCGTTTCGCCGCATCCAGTTCCTCCTGGGTGAACCCTTCCTCCAGAGCCTTGCGCAACTCGTCGCGGAACGCGTCCACCACCCTGTCGCCGTTTTCAGGGGCGAAGATGGCGTAGGTAAGGAACAGCCCGCCATCGTCGACCGGGGGCACCGCCAACTGCGAACCCACGCCGTAGGAGAGCCCCTCCTCCTGGCGGATGCGGGTCGGCAGACGCGAATTCAGGAACCCGCCCCCCAGCATGAAGTCGGCCATGCGCAGCGCCGGATAGCGGGGATCGTCGTCGCGCATGCGGAACGTGGTGACGGCCACCATCCACGCGTTCGCCTTGTCGGGGGTCTCGATGTCCATGCTGACGGTTTCGACCTCCAGGTACGGATCCGCGACGCGCTCGTAGGGCTCGGGCGCCTCCCAGCCGCCGAACACCTCCTCCAGCACCCCAAGCGTCTCATCGGGATCGAAGTCTCCGACTACGGCAATGGTGCCGCCCTCGGCTCCGTAGAATTCGGACCAGAACGCCCTGGCCTCATCGACCGTCGCGGCGTTCAGGCGCTCGATGTCCTCCTCGAAGGTGGTCGAGTAGCGCGGATGTTCCTCGGGAAACCGGTTCAGGTGCCGGTTGAAGGCCTGGAAGACCAGCGCCTGGGGCTCCGACTGCTGCTGCTCGATCGCCGCCAGCCGCTCCTCGCGCAGCAGGTCGAACTCGTCGGGATCGAAGGCGGGCTGGCGAAGCACCTCGCCGGCCAGACGGAGGACGGCGGCAAGGTTCTCGCGGACCGTGGTGAACGTTCCGCTGGCGGACAGCGCAGACCCGCCAACGCCGCCCTGCGCTCTCAGGCGATCCAGCTCGTCGCTGATCTCCTGGCGCGAGCGCTGGGTCGTGCCGCGCATCAACATGGATCCCGCCAGCGATCCGGCCGTGGCCCGTCCCATGAGCGCGGCTTCGGTGCCGTGGCGGAAGGAGAACTGCACGTTCACGGCGTCGCCGCGGTTCTCCTTGGGCATTAGCGCGACCTCCACGCCGTTGGACAGCGTCGTGGTCACCGTGCGTTCGTCGATGTTGGCAGGCGTCGGGTCGAACGCCTCGCCCTCGGCCACGGCCTCGCGTCCGGTGTAGTTGGCGACCAGCGCAGCCACGTCGGGCGGCTCCGGGATCTCGGCCCGGGCCGGCGTCCCCTCCGTCGGGTAGAAGTAGCCGATGGTACGGTTGGAGGGTTTCAGGTAGGCCTGCGCCACCTGGTGAACGGCGGTGGGCGTGACCTGCTCCAGCCGGTCGCGGTGCAGGAAGAAGAGGCGCCAGTCGCCCATCGAGGCCCATTCGCTCAGCTGCAGCGCGATCCCCTGCGGGTTGTTGAAGGCCAGCTCAATGCTCGACAGGTAGTCGGTCCGGGCCCGTTCCACCTCCTCGTCGGTGGGCGGCGCCTCGACCATCTCGTCGAGGGTGGTGAGCATTGCGGCCGCGGCGTCCTCCAGCGAGTCCTCCTGGCGCACCTGGGCGGCGGCCATCAGCACGCCCGGCTCGTTGAGCTGGTAGCCGAAGGCGAACGCGTTCGCCGCGAGCCCGGGCTCCACCAGGTTCTGGTAGAGGCGCCCGGCAGGCCGGGTCGCGAGGACGTGGGTGAGCACGTCCACCGCAGCGTACTGCTCGTGGGATCCGGGCGGAACGTGGTAGGCGGCCATGACCAGTTGCACGTCGCCCACGCGCCGCAGGGTCACCGTGCGCTCGCCGTCCTGGGCGGGCTCCGCCGTGTAGGTGTGGAACAGTTCGTTCGCCCCGGTGCGATCCGGACGCGGGATGGCGCCGAATTCCTCGGCCACCAGTTGAATGGCGTACTCCGGTTCGAAGCGTCCTGCGATCACCACCAGCGCGTTGTCGGGCTGATAGTACTTGCGGTAGAAGGCCTGCAGGCGCTCGATCGGCACGTTCTCCAGGTCGGCGCGTGCGCCGATGGTGGAGTTGCCGTAGTTGTGCCAGTCGTAGGCCGCCGACATGACGCGCTTCTGCAGCACCGCCATGGGCTGGTTCTCGCCCGACTCCCACTCGTTGCGCACCACGGTCATCTCGGACTCGAGATCCTCCTGCGCGATGAACGAGTTGACCATTCGGTCCGCCTCCAGGTCGATCGCCCAGGCCAGGTTATCCTCCGAAGCCGGGAAGGTCTCGAAGTAGTTGGTGCGGTCGAACCAGGTGGTGCCGTTGGGGAACGCGCCACGCTCGGTCAGCTCGTCGGGGATGTTGGGATGGTCGGGCGTCCCCTTGAAGACGAGGTGCTCGAGCAGGTGCGCCATCCCGGTCTCGCCGTACCCCTCGTGCCGCGACCCGACCATGTAGGTCACGTTGACCGTGATCTGCTGCTTGCTCTGGTCGGGGAACAGGAGGAAGCGCAGGCCGTTGGCCAGGCGGTACTCGGTGATGCCCTCGACGGACGCCACCTCCGTGACGCCCTCCGGCAGCTGCTGCGCCGCCGCGGCCTGGGCCGTCGCGGCCAGGAATGCGGCGACGGCGGCGGTCCAATGGGGAACATGCCTCACGTTCAGCTTCATCAGTCTCTTCTCCAGAAAAATGCGCCGGGGTGATTTCTCGGACTTGGAAACAGACTTGATACTACGCAGGAGACGGGATGTTCGTTTTCCCGGCGGCGCGCAGGGTGTCGGGCGGCGGACCCTGGCGATCAGCGCTCCAGCAACCCTTGCGCGCGGGTTTCGCGCACCAGCCGGACGAACTCGCGCCTGTAGCCTTCCTCGTCGTTGCCGAGGGCTCGCCGCGCCAGCTCGAGAACGTCGCCGAGCGCAAGGTCTCCGACATGCTCCGACGTTCGCAGCAGCATGCCGAAGGCAGCCACCGACGCGGCGAAGCGCATGTCGCCGGAGCCGTCGCCGCCCCTGTCGAGGAACGCCTGCTGCACGAGAACGCTCCTCGAATCGTCGGGCCGCTTGTAGCGAAGCTGGACGAATCCGAGTTCGCCAGATGCCGCCCGCCCGGTGATGTCCGCGCGGCCGCGATAGCGCAGCGGGGGCGTATCCGCCACATCAGGGCCGTCGATGCCGGACGGTACGATCTCGTAGAGTGCGGTGACGGTATGACCCGCCCCGAGTTCCCCGGCATCCTTGCGATCATCCGCAAAATCCTCCGCGCGCAACGCACGGTTCTCGTAGCCGATGAGCCGGTACGCCTGCACCTCGCGGGGATTGAACTCGACCTGCACCTTCACGTCCTTCGCGATGGTGAAGAGGGTGCCGGCGAACTCGCTCACCAGGACCTTGGCCGCCTCGCGCTCGCCGTCGATGTAGGCGTAGCTGCCGTTCCCGTGGTTGGCCAGCTGCTCCATCTTCGAGTCCTGCAGGTTTCCGGTGCCGAAGCCCAGCACGGAGAGGAAGACGCCTGATTCGCGCTCCTTTTCGATGAGGCGAATCATCTCCGCGTCGCTGGACGGTCCCACGTTGAAGTCGCCGTCGCTGGCGAGGATCACCCGGTTGTTCCCTTCCCCGTTGAAGTTCTCGCGCGCCACCTCGTAGGCGAGCCGCAGTCCGGCGCCACCGGCAGTGGAGCCGCCCGCCTCCAGCCTGTCGATCGCGAACAGAATCTCGCTCCTGTTCTCCCCGGAGGTGGGAGGCAGGGCGAGCCCGGCCTGGCCGGCGTACACCACGATCGCGACCCGGTCGCCGGGCCTCATCTGCGCGACCAGCAGGCGCAGGGACGACTTGAGCAGGGGGAGCTTCGCGGGCGGCTGCATCGACCCGGACACGTCGATCAGGAAGACGAGGTTGCTCGCAGGCAGATCTTCACTGGCGATGTCCCGGCCCTGGATTCCAATGCGCAGCAGCCTGTGCGCCGGCTGCCACGGCGCCGTGCCGACTTCGGTGGTGAGCGAGAAGGGGTGGGCGCCCCTGGGCGACGGGTAGTCGTAGGTGAAGTAGTTGACCAGTTCTTCGATGCGGATGGCGTCGATGGGGGGACGCATTCCCCTCTCGATGAAGCGCCGCATGTTGGCGTACGACGCCCGGTCGACATCGATCGCGAAGGTGGACAGGGGATTGTCTTCAACGCCCAGGAAGTCCGCTTCCTCGATGTGGGTGTAGGATTCGGTGTTGAAGGGCGGCCGGGGAGGCCGGACGGGACCCGCGTCCGCCGCGACGGGTGCGAATCCCGCGCCGGAGACCCGTCTCGCGGCGTCGACGCCAACCGCTTCCCGTACCGCCGGCTGGCCCGAGGGCGGCGGTGGAGCAGGTTGTCCGGACGGTGCGATCCGCATTTCATGCACGAACGTCATGTCGGCGCCCGGAGTCATCGCCAGATCGACGCGGGTGGCCGGGCCCGAGATGCGAACGGTGCGCTCCAGGCTCTGATACCCCGGCATCTCGGCGCGCACCTCCACCTCGCGTCCGTCCCAGCCATCGCCCGGAAGGATGAAGCTGTACTCGCCCCCGTCGCCGGAGAGGACGGAGGTCGTCTGGCCCGAGATGAACACGCGGGCGCCGGTCAGGGACTCGCCGGTGCCGGCATCGGTGATCCGGCCCGACACGGTCGCGCGCGCGAAACTCAGGGGGGCGAGTTCGGTCTCTGCCGGCGCGAAGAACCAAAGGCTTGGGGCGAGAACCCAGGCGAGAGCTGGAACGGGCATGGCATCTCCGAGTCCGGAACGGCTGGCTGCGGGTTCGTTTCCTACTCTGGACGGGCCGATAGTGGTCCCCCGCCGGGCATCCCGCCGCGGCGGCGTTACCTTGGAGCACGCCAGGCCGCTACCTCTTCCCCGACCGCCACCCATGCAACCCACTTCAGAGCAGTTGGCCCGCCTTGCCGAGGCCGATCCTCGCCTGGGGGCCGCGATGGCCCGGATGCCCGAGTTTCCGGACTTCTCCAGGACCGCCCGCCGCTTCTCCGGCTTTCACTACCTGTGCCGGTCGATCATCTACCAGCAGCTCGCGGGAGCCGCCGCGAAGACCATCTACGGACGCGTGCACGCCCTCACGCCCGGACCCAACTTTCCCACTCCCGGGGAGTTGCTGGCCCTGCCGGAAGAGGAGCTCAGGGGCGCGGGGCTGTCGCGCAACAAGATGCTCGCGCTCACCGATCTGGCGCGCCGGGTGGAGTCCCGGTCGCTCCGCCTGCGCGGCGTCTGGCGGCTTTCGGACGACGACATCGTCGAGCGGCTGACCGAGGTGCGCGGCATCGGCGTCTGGACCGCGCAGATGTTCCTCCTCTTCAAGCTGGGACGGCTGGACGTGATGCCGGCGACCGACCTCGGGGTGCGGGAGGGCCTGCGCCGGCTGGACGAGCTCGACGAACGGCCCGCACCGAAGGCCGTTCTGGAGCGCTCGGAGGTGTGGAAACCGCTCCGGTCGGTGGCGAGCTGGGTGCTCTGGCGCCTGACCGACACGCCGGCGCCCTGACCGAGTGATGGGCGCGAGCCTGTTGCCGTGCCGCCGGGTCTTGCCGGAATATGTGTCGTACATCCCCATCATTCCCTGAGGACGGAACCCCATGCCCGTCTACCTTCAGTACTACTTCTGGCTGATCGCCGTCTCGCTGTTCTGCTTCCTGCTCGAGCGGCTCTGGCCCTGGCGCAGGGAACAGCGCGCGCTGCGGCGGGGCATCTGGCAGGACCTGTTCTGGCTCGTGTTCAACGGGCACTACCTCGGGGTGCTGCTGGCGATGGTGACGGGCCGGCTGGTGCAGGCCTTCAACGGAATGCTGTTCGAGATGGGCCTGCCGGTGCCCGAGTCGCTGGCGCTGGTGACGTCGCAGCCGCTCTGGCTCCAGTTCGTGGTGTTCTTCGTGGTGAAGGATTTCGTGGAGTGGAATATCCACCGGCTGCTGCACCTGACGCCGTGGCTGTGGGAGTTCCACAAGCTGCATCACAGCATCGAGGAGCTGGACTGGATCGGGAACTTCCGCTTCCACTGGGGCGAGGTGGTGGTCTACAAGACGCTCTCGTACCTGCCGCTGGTGGTGCTGGGCGTGGATGGGACCGTGATCCTGCTGATGGCCATCGTGAGCACGCTGATGCAGGACCTCAACCACTCCAACCTGCGCATCGACTGGGGGCCGCTCCGGTACCTGTTCAACTCGGCGAAGATGCACGTGTGGCATCACGACGTGGTGCAGCACGGAAGGGGCGGTCAGAACTTCGGCATCGTGCTGAGCGTTTGGGACTGGATCTTCCGCACCGCCTACTGGCCGGCCGACCAGGAGCAGCCCGAGCGGCTCGGCTTCGAGGGAATGGAGGAGACGTATCCGCGCTCGCTGGCGGCGCGGCTGGTGTATCCGTTCGTGAAGTGGCGTCGCTGATGCCCGACGGACGGTAGCGCCCGCCGATGACCACAGCCGGGAAGGAAGGACAGTTCTCGTTCGATCTGGAAGGGGAACTGGCGCGGGCGCCGATCCGCGACGAGGCCGATCTCTCCCCCGGCGGCCGCCCCGGCCTCGACGGCGCCGCCACCCTGGTGCGCTCGCTCGCCCGCATCTCCGCCCGACACCCCCTTGACCGCAAGGTGATCGTGTGTCGGACCGGCGGTGAGGGCCGCGAACTCCTGCGCCAGCTCGCCCTCCGCGCCGGCTCGTGGGTGGGGTTCGAGGCCACCACCACCCGCATGCTCGCGATCACCGTGGCCGGCCCCGCACTGGCCGCGCGCGCAATCCGGCTCACGGACGCATTCGACGAGGAGGGGCTGCTCGACGAAGCCATCGACGAAGTGCTGCTCGGAGGCGAGGAGGACGCACACGCCCGACTGGCCCGGGGGGCGGGGATGCGGCGGGCGCTCGCGCGCGCGGTGACGACCCTGCGACTGGCCGGAGTGCGGGCTCGGAAGCTCGCCGGCGCGCCGCTGGCCGATCCCGCCAAGGCGCGCATCCTGTCCCGCGTCCTGGCCGCGTACGAGGGGCGGTTGCGGCAGCGCAACCTCACGGATACGGCAGGCGTCTACCGGGCGGCGGCATGGGTGCTGCGGTCGGGCGAGGAGGCCGACCGGACTGGCGCTGAAGCCGACCGGGCGGGCGCGCTCGCGGGCGAGCGTGTCTACCTGGTGCCCGGAATCGAACGCCGCGGGCTGGCCGGCCGCTTCCTGTCCAGGCTCCAGCGGCGGGGCGCGGAGGTGCTGGAGGCGGATCCGGTGCAGGGGCTGGCGGTCCCCGGTTCCATGGTGTGGCGCGCGGCCCGGGAGGGAGCCGGTCACCTGTCTCACCTGCACGACGTGGAGGGAGCCCCGGCCACCATCGAAGGGGACGCGCCCCCCGACTCGCCAGACCCGGGCGCCACCCTGGACATCTTCGTGGCCAACAGCGTCGAGGCCGAGCTGCGCGAGGTGATGCGGCGGGCGCGCGAGCGGGGCCTGGGGTGGGACGAGCTCGAGATCGTGGCCACGGATCCGGGCGTGTACGGCTCCGCGCTGCACGCGCTCGCGGAGCGGATGGGCGTCCCGGTGACCTTCGCCGCGGGACTGCCGGTGGAGCGGACCCGCCCGGGCCGGGTCGCGGCGGCGTACTTCCGCTGGATCGAGGGCGGCTTCGATGCCGGGGTGGTGCGCACCCTGCTCTACGCGAGCGACCTCACCGCGCCCCGGCCCAACGAATGGATTCGCGGAGCCACGCTCGCCCGCCGGCTGCGTTCGCTGCGCATCGGGTGGGGACGCGACCGCTACCTCCCGGCCATCGAGCGGGCCCTGGCGGAGGTCGACGGCTACCGGGCCGGAAAGTACGAATCGGACGAGCAGCTGGAACGCCGCAAGCAGCGCACCCGCCGCGAGCTCCGGGGATTGCGCGGCCTGCTGGCTCCCGCGCTCGCCGCCACGCCCCCGGTCTCCATGGACTCCGGGGCGGGAGGCGCCCCGGTGTCGCCGTCGCAGGTGGCCCGCGGACTCCGCCGTTTCCTGGCCCGCACATCCCCGGGGACCTCCGTTGACGACACCGCGCTCGAGCGCATGACCCACACCCTCGAGCGCATCGAGACGGCCCTCGTCCGCCAGACCGACTACCGCGCCGCCGCCGCCATCGTGCGCCGCCACATCGCGTTCCCCGTGCCCGCCCCGCGCGCGGAGGGGAGCGCGCCGTGGAGTTCGGCGGGTGGGGCGCTCTACCTGACCGACATCGGCAACGGTGGCCGGACGGGCCGGCGCGCCACCTTCGTGGTCGGCCTCGACGCCCACCGCCTGGGCGGCTCGGCCACCCAGGACCCCTACCTGCTCGACCGCGACCGCATGCAACTGGCCGCCTCCGACCTGCCGCTCTCCACCGACCGCGTCCGCGAGCGGCGCTTCCGGCTGGCGGCGCTTCTCGCCCGCCTGCGTGGTTCCGTCTGCCTGAGCTACGCCGCCTGGGATCCGGCGGAGGCGCGCGCGGTGTCGCCGTCCGCGGAACTCCTGCAGGCCCTCCGGCTCATGCGGGACGATCCCGCGGCCACGTTCGAGGACCTGGAAGCGCACGTGCGCGAGCGCGCCGGTCTCGTCCCCCGGCGCCCGGTGCGCCTCGACGCCACCGATGTCTGGCTGGGATCGCTCGAAAGGAATGGCCGCCTTCTGGACGGCGAGGCGATGGTTCGGGAGGCTTTCCCTCTCCTCGGGGCCGGATTGCGGGCGCGCGACGCGCTGGCCGGCGACGTGGTCACCGCCTTCCACGGCCAGACCACCCCGCGCCCGGAACTCGACCCGCGCAGGAATCCCGAACTCGCGGTATCCGCCAGCGCGCTGGCCGCGCTGGGAGCCTGCGCGAAGCGCTACTTCTACGGCTACGTGGCGCGCGTCTGGCCTCCGGACGATCCCGCCTACGACCCCGAGGGCTGGCTCGACGCCCTGGGGCGCGGGAGCATCCTGCACCGCGTGTATGAGCGGGCGCTGACCGAGGCCCGCAACGAGGACATCGGCTACCACGAACCGGCGTTCGAGAGCCTGGTCGCGGCGATCCTGGACCAGGAGGTTGGCCTCGCGGTACGCGAGGTGCCGGCTCCAAGCGATGCCGTGCGCGCGCGCGAACTGGAGGCACTGGCGGGCGACGCGGAATCGTTCATCGACATGATCCGGCAGAGTCCGCCCGCCTGGATCGCCACCGAGCGCGCCTTCGGGCTCAGGGGCGAGGACCCGCTTCCCTTCCCGACGCCCTCCGGCGACGTGCTGGTGCGCGGCGCCATCGACCGCATCGACAGGCTGGCGCGCGGGCTGCGGGTGGTGGACTACAAGACCGGCGGCACCTTCAGCTTCGCCAGCAAGAGGGGCATCTGGGACGGCGGGAGGCGGCTGCAGCATGTCATCTACTCGGCGGTCGCGAGCCGGTTGCACGACGCACGGACCCTGGCCATGGAATACCACTTCCCCACGCGCAAGGGCGAGAACCAGACCCGCGCCTACTCCGCCGACGACCTGATCGCCGGGCCCGAACTCGTCGCCCGCCTCCTCGACCTGGTCGCAGGCGGCCATTTCCTCCCCACCGACGACGCCGGCGACTGCCGGTTCTGCAACTACCAGGCGATCTGCCGTGTGCGCGAAACCGACTTCGGCGCTAACTCCCCGCTGGCGGAGTGGGTGAAGGAGCGCATCGGCGACGCCCCCGAACTCGCCGGACTGCGCGCGATCCGCAACTGGGACCACGAGGGGGCCGGGTTCCTGCACGCGCTCGAAGCCCGGGCCAAGCCCGGAAACGCGTCATCGTGAACGCGCCGGAAGCCTCCCGCGCGGACCTGGACCAGCGACCTGCGCCGGTCGACGAAGACCAGCGCCAGCGCGTTCGCGCCGAACTCCGCACCAGCTTCCTGGTCGAAGCCGGCGCCGGCTCCGGCAAGACCACGCTCCTCGTCGACCGGATGGTGGCGCTGGTCGAGAGCGGTGAAGCGGAAGTGGCCCGGATCGCGGCCGTCACCTTCACGCGCAAGGCGGCAGCGGAGCTGCGGGAACGATTCCAGGTGGCGCTTGAGCGTCGCTACCGCGAGGCCCGCCCCGATCCGGCCGAAGGCGAGCGGGCGGCCCGGCTCCGCGACGCAATCGACGGCATCGACCGCGCGTTTCTGGGCACCATCCACGCCTTCTGCGCGCGTCTGCTGCGCGAGCGCCCCATCGAAGCCGGCCTCGACCCGGAGTTCCAGGAAGCGCAGGAGGCCGAGACCCAGCTCCTGCAGGAACGCTTCTGGACGAGCTTCGTCGAGCGCATCATCTCCGACTCGGATCCCCTGGTCGAGGAACTGGCGCGTGTGGGGCTCCGGGTGGACCAGTTGCGCAAGGCCTTCGACCAGATGGTCGAGAACCTCGATCTCGAGTATCCCGCCGACCCTGTTGCCGCGCCGGGACCCGAGGAGGCGCGCGGAGTGCGCCGCGTGCTGGAGAAGCTGCTCGACCGGGCCCTCGCCCTGATTCCGGATGATGAGCCTGAACGCGGATGGGATGCGACCCAGCAGATGGTGCGCTCTCTCCGCTACACGCGCCGTTTCCGCGGATGGGACGACCTCGCGGCGCTCTTCGATGCCGCCGAGAAGATGTCCTCGGGAAAGGGCTTCACGCTCAACCGCTGGCCACAGCCGACCCCGGAAGGCTCGGCCGAGGTCAAGCGGCTGAGGGACGAACTCGCTGTCCTGGGAAGCGAAGACGGCCCGATCCGCAAGCATCTCGACCGCTGGCTGGCGCATCGCTATTCGATGGCGATCAGGCTGGTGCGGCGGGCGGCCCTCGAGTTCGCAGAGGAGCGTCTGCGCATCGGGCTGCTCAGCTTCCACGACCTCCTGATGCTGACGGCGCAGCTGCTTCGCGAGCATCCCGAGGTGCGCCGGGATCTGGGGGAACGCTACCGGTACGTCCTCATCGACGAGTTCCAGGACACCGATCCCATACAGGCGGAGCTGCTTTTCCTGCTCGCATCCGAGCCCGAGCCGCAGGCGGGGGATGCCGGACGCCGGCCGGCGGACTGGCACACCGTGGTTCCGCGCCCCGGCGCGCTCTTCGTCGTCGGGGATCCGAAGCAGAGCATCTATCGCTTCAGGCGCGCCGACATCGCCGTCTACAACCAGGTGCGCACGCGCTTCAGGGAGTTCGGCGCGGTCCTCCGGCTCATCACCAACTTCCGCTCGCGCCAGACCGTTGCCGACCTGGTCAACGACATCTTCGACGATCCCGCCCGCTTCCCCCGGGAGGAAACCGACCGCCAGGCGTGCTTCGCGCCCATGGTGCCCTACCCGAGAGCGCCCAACGGGCCGGAGGGGGTGTTCCACTACCACGTGCCCAAGGCACGGCGCAATGCGGACGCGGCACGGCTCGAAGCGGCGATGCTTGCGAGCTGGATCCGGGCGCGGCTCGACAGCGGCGAACGCACGGCGGGCGACTTCCTGGTGCTGACCCGGAAGAAGGCCCACCTGGACGCGTACGCCCGCGCGCTCGAGGAACGCAACGTGACCATCGAGGTCTCAGGGGCGCAAGCGGGACCGGAGGAGGAGTTGCGCGAGCTCGTCCTCCTGCTCGAGACCCTCATCGACCCGGGAAACCCCGTGAACGTCGTGGCGGTGCTCACCGGGCTCTTCTTCGGCCTCGACCACGAGCAGCTCGCGCAACATGCCCTGGCCGGAGGCAGATTCGACTTCACCTCCAGGTCCCGGGATCGGGATGGGGATGTTTCTCCCCGGGACGAGGACATTTCTCCTCGAGACGCGTCCGCGACGGAGGTGGTGGAGGCGATCGCGACGCTGCACGAATGGTGGAAGGAGAGCCGCCGGGAGCCCGCCGACATCGTCATCGGTCGCCTGGTGGACCGGCTGGGGCTGATGCCCTTCGTCGCGAGCAGCACCCTCGGCACGCTGCGGGCCGGGATCATGGCCTACGCGCTGGATTCGGTGCGGGCGGAGGCCCTGCGGGGCAACGCGTCGCTCGCCGGGGCCGTCGAGGCGCTGCAGGCGGCGCTGGAGTGGGAGGACGCGGAAGCGCCCTTCGATCCTGGCCACGGCGATGCCGTGCGGGTCATGAACCTGCACAAGGCCAAGGGCCTCCAGGCCACCGTCGTCGTGCTCGCCAACCCCGCGCAGACGGTCTCCCACACGCGCCGTCTGCATGCCCACACCCGCCGCGGCGCGAGAGGCGGGGCGGAAGCGTTCGCGGCCGTCACCGCGCCCGCGGGCCCCTTCAGTTCATGGACGCTCGCGCAGCCGCTCGAATGGGCCGCGCTCGCGCAGGAGGAGGTGCGGTTCCTGGAGGCCGAGGAACAGCGCATCCTTTACGTGGCGTGCACACGCGCGCGCGAAGAACTGGTCGTCGCGCGCAAGCACGGGAAGTCCTGCTGGGGCATCTTCGACGGATGGCTGGACCGGCACGCCAAGGTGCTGCAACTGGCGGCGGACGTGCCGCAGTCGCGGGAGCGCATGGCCCGAAGCGCCGAGGACCTGCTGGCCGAGACGGAGGCGGCCGAGACCGGAATGGCCGAGGGGGCCCGGCCGTCTTACGAGTTCGCGTCGATCACCGAGCTGGCGAAGGGCGGCGAAGGGGAAGTGGGCGAAGCCGCGGTGCCGGACACAGCCGAGGCTCGTGGCGAGGACGCCGCCGCGCAGCCGGGGCGGACGGATGGCCCGGGCACTCCGGACGACCCGGCAACTCCGCCCGCCCCGGATCGCACGACCCTCCGCGGCTACGCGTGGGGCAGCGCCGTGCACGGCACCCTGGCGGCCGCAGCCCAGGGAGTCGAAGGCGAGGCGCTCGAGTTCGTGGCACGGGCGCTTCTGGTGGAGCACGAGCGTCCGCTGGACGAACGCGGCGCGCCCGCCGAGTTGGATGAACTCATGTCGCTGGTGGGGCGCGTGCGCGCATCCGAACTCTGGCGCCGTGCCGAGCGCACCGACATGCGCCAGCCCGAAGTGCCCTTCGCGGTGGAGCGACCGGCGGAGAACGGCGGCATCCCCCGACTCGTGGAAGGCGTGATCGACCTGGCCTTCCGCGAGGCCGACGGCTGGGTGATCGTGGACTACAAGACCGACGTGGGCGACGATCCCGACTTCCCCCGCCGCCGCCGCGCCTATCGCCGCCAGGTGGACCTGTACGCGGAGTGCTGGGAGAGGGTCACAGGCGAACCGGTCAAGGAGAAGGCACTCCTGTTCACGACCATGGAGGAGGAGGAACGGTGGTAGCTCCCATTCGCATCCGCTTCATCGGCTGCGGCGACGCCTTCGGCAGCGGCGGACGGCTGCAGACCTGCCTCTGCGTCGAGTCCGACACCGATCGCTTTCTGGTCGACTGCGGCGCTTCGGCGCTGGTGGGGCTCAGAAAGTTCGGCGTGGATCCGAACGCCATCGACACCGTGCTCGTCACCCACATGCACGGCGACCACTACGCCGGCATCCCCTGGCTGGCGCTCCAGCGGGCGGCCGCCGGGGTGAAGCGACCCCTTGGAGTCCTCGGCCCCGAGGGCACCGCCGGACGCCTGCCACGGCTGGCCAGCCACCTCTTCCCGAGCGCGTCGCCTCGCCCGGACCGCTTCAACCTCGTAGTTCGCGAATACGCATCCTTCCGTCCCACGACCCTGCCACTCGCCTGGCCCAGCGGGCTGACCGTGACCGGCTATCCCATGACCCACGTCCCCGCGACCAACCCGCACGCACTCCGCATCGAGGTGGAGGGCAAAGTCATCGTCTTCTCGGGCGACACGGCGTGGGATGACAACCTCATCGATGCTGCCGCCGGGGCCGATATCTTCATTTGCGAGGCCTGGAGCCTGCGGCCGCGCGCCCCTGTCCACCTGGACATCGAGACGCTGCGGGCCCAGCGCTCGGACATCGACTGCGAACGCATCATCCTCACGCACATGGGCGACGACGTGCTCGCCGCGCTGCCCATCGAGGGCTTCGAGGCTGCGGAAGACGGGATGGTGGTCGAGGTTTGAGGGGGGCGGCGCCGTTAGACCGAATCGGCGCAAATCCACTACGGAATCGGCGCAAAACACCATTTGAATCACCTCGGGAGCACTCTATGTTTGATGTTGAAGCGCCTCACCACGCCGCAACGAGGCTCGCCTGCCCATCCCGATCAAGTGAGCACCGACGATGAGTCTTGATTCCATTCTCGGGGTTGCCACGATCATCCTCGCCATCATCACGGCCGCCGTCGCGCTGGCTGCCGCTCTCGTACCGGGCCTGCGCGCGATGCGGCAGGAAATGGGCAAACTCGGCGAGCGCATGACTCGGCTGGAAGAGGGAATGGCCCGACTCGAAGGCTGGTTCGGGGGATTCCTGCAGGGGAAACGGGAAGCGGACGTCTAGCCGTCTTGCGCTCTCCCCAACGACGTGCGCGAGCATCTCGATCTCGAACCGGGCCAGAAGCTTCAGGCCATCGGCTACAAGGGGCGGATCGAACTGATCCCCGTCGAGCCCATCGAAGCGTCGCGCGGGTTTCTGCGCGGGATCGACACGTCCGTGCCGCGCGAATCGGACCGGCTGTGGAGTTCAGGAAGCGGGGCGGAACCGGCTCCGCGGATTGACTAGAACGGCTGGAACCCCGGCGAGCCGAAGCGCTCCATCGACAGGTGCTCGGCGATGGGCCATGCGTAGGCCGCGGCGACGAGGATGGCGGCGACGATGAACCACAGGCCGAAGCGGTCGAGGATGGGGGCCTTGCCGTTTTCGCCCTGGAGCGGTTCGGCGAACTCGATGGGCTCGGGGTCGATTCTTCTTCCCGCCAAGCCCGTGCCGAGCATCACGGCTACGTAGCAGGCGGCGCTGATGAACAGCAGGATGCCGCCCACCGCCGAGATGCCCGTGCCCGCAACCCACTGCTGCGCGATCTCGCTGCCTCCGTAGCTGGCGTCGTAGACGCGCCGCGGCATGCCGGCGAGCCCCGTCAGATGGTTGGCGATGGAGAAGAGCAGCATCCCGCCGAACCACAGATAGGGCTGGATGCGCGCCAGCAGCGACAGCTCGAGCTCGCGGCCCGTCAGCCGGGGCAGGAGGTAGTACGATGTCCCCATGAACGTCAGCGCGACCGCGGTCCCCACCGTCAGGTGGAAGTGCCCCTGGATCCACGCGGTGTTGTGCACCATGGCGTTCATGCCGTAGGCCGCGTTGATGGCCCCGCCGAATCCGCCGACGGCGAACATGAGCATGGCCAGCGCGACGCTCGAAAACGCCGGATCGCCCCAGGGCAGCTCCTCGAGCCAGTTCAGCAGGCCCCTGGCGCCCTTCATGCGGCCCGCGACCTCGAACGACGCGATGACGGTGAAGGCGGTGACGAAGCTGGGGAAGAGGATCAGCTGCGTGTTGAATGTGTGGAAGAGCTTCCAGCCGGCCGACACACCGGGGTCGACGAGCTGATGGTGGAAGCCCACCGGCGTGGACAGCAGGATGAACAGCACGAACGCCAGCCGGGCCAGCGGATCGCTGAACAGCTTCCCGCCCGCGATCCTCGGCGTGATGGTGTACCAGATGACGTAGGCCGGCAGCAGCCAGAAGTAGACCAGCGGGTGGCCGAACCACCAGAAGAGGATGCGCGCCAGCAGGGGGTCGATGGTGTCGACGATGCCCAGCGACCACGGAATCAGCAGGATCAGCACTTCGGCCGCCACGCCGATGGTGGCCAGCACCCAGACGATGATCGTCGCGAGCATGCCGTGCACGGGGAGCGGCGTGCGCACCCCCGGATTCTCCCTCTTCCAGATCATCCAGGTGCGCGCCATCACCCAGCACCAGCCCCACGAGCCCACGACCACGAGCGCGGCCCCGATGTAGAACAGGGGATGGGCCATCAGCGGAGGATAGCCCATTGGGCCGTCGTCGGGTCAATGGATCGGGGACGTCCGCGCGCCGCGTCCCGAATTCACATGCGCGTGTCCCGTTCTGCCATTGACGGGCGGTCGCACGCCATTGGCGGTGTTGTTCGCCAGGGGTCGGAGGCCGGCCCGCGCCGTGTCCCGAATTGGGCGTCAAGGGTCGGCGATGCCCGCCCGCGCCGCGTCCCGAAATCACATGCGCGTGTCTCGTTCTGCCATTGACACGCCCGGATATCGCAACTCCCCGCTGGCCGAAGCCAGGAAGGCCCGAAGTCACATTCAGCTGTCCCGTTTTGCCATTGACGAATCTGGGTTCCGCGATGTGGCGAACTCCGAGACGCCATCCGCCTTGGCCCGCCAGAGGCGCTGCAGGACTCGCTGACGGCATTCGCAGGCGGCTTCCTCCTTCGAAGGTCTCCCAACCCCGCTTCGGCCACTACAGGGCATCCTGAAAGGCCGATTTCGGCAGCGTTATATTTGTACGTAAGTCACTGTCCAATTTCACGTTGGGAGGACCGATGATCGCATCGGCGAACTCCTTCTGCGACGCTCGCCGAAGGTCTTTTCCGGGGCCCGCGATGGTGCGGGAACCGACGGGTGTCCGGCTCGACGCCAACCCTGCGCCGTCCGGTCCCGAGCCCTCGGGAGACGACGACGAACTCCGCAAGCTGGGCGAGCGCATCGCCGAATTGGCGGCCCGCATCAACTCCGCCGAGGCGCGCATGATGACCCTCATCGCCGAGTTCGACCGGCGGGGCGGGTGGAAGGACGGCGGCTACTCCTCCTGCGCCGAATGGCTGGCCTGGAGGACCGGCACGAAGATCGGGACGGCCCGCGAACGGGTGCGGACCGCCCGCGCGCTCGAGCGCCTGCCTCAAACCGCGGACGCTCTGAAACACGGCACCATCTCGTACGCCAAGGTGCGGGCGCTCACCCGGGTTGCGACCCCCGAGCGCGAGGCGGAGCTGCTCGAGTTCGCGCGCGCGGGCTCGGCGGCGAAGCTGGAGCGGACGGTGCGCATGTGGAAGAAGTTGTCGCGCGATGCCGAGCTGACGGCCGAGCAGGCCCGGCGCCGCGGTCGCACCTTTTCGGTCTTCGTGGACGGCGACGGGATGTACGTGGTGAAGGGCCGGCTCGAGCCGGAGGTCGGGGCGATGCTGATGCGGGCGGTGGAGGCGGCGTCGGATGCGCTGTTCCGGCGGGTGCAGGCAGGTTGGGATCTTGTTGTAACAGTTGAACTTGGAAGTTCGGTCGACCGGATTCCCGCTGTTTGACTCCCGCTAGAGGGATTCTCAGGCCTGAACCCTCCGGCGGCTTTCCAAAGCCTCCCTGAGTTGTCCCTCGTCGGCCTGCTGATAGCAGCGCAGAACCGTGCTCGCGTTCTTCCAGCCGCCAAGCTGGCACAGGACCTTGAGGGGGAGGTCCATGAGGTCGGACGCGAACTTGCGGCGCAGCGAGTGCCAGCCTCTGCCCCGCTTGAACTCCAGACCGGCGAGCCTCTCGGCCTGCTGCCATCTGTAGCCGAGCATCCAGCGCGTGACGAACACCGAGGGATCCTGCGTTGAGGGCAGCACCGGAGCGTTGCCTCTGGCGGAGTTCCGCTCCCGCGCCTCCTCGATGACGGCGATCGCCTCGTCGGTCAGCGGCGTGGTGTGCTCGTACCCGGTCTTCTCGTGCTCCGCACGCCACCGGATGGTTCTGCCCCCGACGTCGATGTCTGACCACCTCAGCTTGCGGATCGCGCCGATCCTGTGTCCGGTCTCGTGCGCGACCACGAGCGCGACGTGGAACCGCCAGTCCACCTCGCGGGACACCTCCAGAAGCGCCCGGTACTCCTCGTCGGAAAGCACGACCCGGAGCGGGTTCTTCTCGACGGGCGTCTTCAGGCCCCTCAGCGGGTTCGACTCAAGAAGCAGGCGGCCCCGCTCGTCCCGGGATCTGGCAGCCCAGTTGAGGACCGCGATCAGAAACCTCAGGTCGCATTCGATCATCCGGTTCGACACGGGCTTCCCGCTCGGGCCGACCCTGCCCGCTCGCCGTTCGCGGATGAAGCGGTCCCAGTCGCGCCGGGAGAGTGTCTCAGGCCTTCGCTGCGATCCAAAGAAGTCGAGGAACATCCGCGTGGCGACCCTGTCGTGCTCCCGCGTCCGCTTCGCCTTGGTGGGCGTCACCTCCTCACCGTAGATTTCAAAAAGCGCTCCCAGCGTGAGCGGCTCGGGCTCGGCGTCCTTCCGACCATTCAGCCCCAGCCCCGCAAGGCCAGCGGCGGCCTCGTCGGCCTGGCGCTTGGCCCGCGCCCAGTCACGGTGCTTGAGGGACCGGGTGAGCCTGCGCCCGTTCTCTCGCCACTCTATCTGGAAGAAGCCGGTCTTCGGGTCAGGGAAGACCCTCACCCGGTTCCGGCCCCATTCGCCGGCGCTGTATGCGCGCCGGTCACGTTTCGTGCGTGCCATCATTCGATTCCTCTCGCGATGGACTGCACGATCTGCGCGTCCGAAACCTCGCGGAGCGGCATCGGCCGCGCCAGATCCAGCCCTGCGGGTAGCCATCAGCGGCTCGGACCAAGATCGCGGTCCCGAGCGCGCCGACTCAGCGCCGCCACCATCCTCACAAGGTCGCGGCGAGCGTTCGATAGCACTCGGCCAAGCGTTCCACTTGCCCGTCCAGCCACTCGATCCGCGTCCGCAAGGCTTCGCTCTCCCCGCTCTGCCGCTCGGCGTGCTGCCTCAAGGCTTCGACGTATTCTCGCAAGACTTCGGCGTACTCGTGCAAGGCTTCGATCTGCCCGGAGTGCCGCCGCTGTTCCCGCTCGTACTGCTCGGACAACCTCTTCAAGGCCTCCGTCAACTGCCGTTCCAACTCGCTCATAAAGCTCCTTTACCTGTTCGACAGCTTCACGGCCGGACGGTCGCGCACCTCCCAGCCCGGGTCCGCCCGTGTCCCGAATGGCAGCACCACGTATCGTTCCCCCTCGATCTCCCGGAGCGCGATCCCCCAGGTGTCCGCCTCCAGTTCCGCCAGTGTCTCGTGCGCCTCCTCGATTCGCGCGTTCGCCGTCGCCAACGTCTCGATCCGGTTCTGGATGCTCCCCGCCAACCAGCGCATCGTCGCCCAGCTTCCGCCGAAGAAACCGAGCCAAAGGCTCAGGCCGACGATCACGGGCCGAAGCCACGCCTTGACCAGCGATTCGCGCATCCTCCCGGTCGCCTCCTCCGTATCGCGCTCGATTGTACGCAGCGCGTTCCTCGCGGCGCGCCGCGAGTTCTCGCCGAGCCGCTTCAGCTCGCTCGCGGTCAGCTCCTCGATCTCCCTGCGTTCGTTCTCCAGCCTCCTCCGCAGCCGGTCGGTCAAATCGTTCGCGGTCGAAGTTCTCTCCATACAGTCCTCCTTTCAGCCGCCAACGGTCCCCGGTCTCGGGATCGAGCGCGGTGAGGTAGTGTTCGCCCTGGCGCGGCACTTCGAGACCCGCCTCCCGCAGCGCGGAGACGACATCGGCACGATTGCGCACGACGCCGTGCTCGACGCGCTGGAGCAGGTAGTCCCGGATCAGGTCGCGCGGTGAGGCTTCGAGCCGGAGCCCGGCCCGCAGCCGCGCCGCCTCGATGTAGGCGCGGTGGCCGGGTTGCTCCACCCTGGCCCGCGCCGGGTCGTCCGGACGAGCCCAGCCGTGTTCGTGGTTGAAGGCATCCCGGAGCGGGCCGAAGGTCTTCTCCCAGCCCGGCGGCGCAATGTTGAGGCTGCGGCCGGTCTCCAGGTCGCACCGCGCGGCGAGCACATGGACGTGAGCGCCTCTGCCCTTCTCGCGGTGCAGCACGGCCGCCCAAGCGTAGCGGTCGGGTTCGAGCCCGGCCCAGGCCGTGTGCTCGAAAGCGTCCAGCACCGCGCCGATCTGCTCGTCGGTGGGTTGGTCCTCCGGCGCCCACGCAATCAGGCCGGAGGTGTACCTGTGCTCGAACTCCAGCGTGTCGGCCAAGGCGGCCACTTCGTTCGGATCTCCCCTCAGAACCTCGACGCCTTCGCGCGGCTTCCCAGCCGCGTCCCGCTCCCCGAGGAGGTAGTTGGCCGCGCCCCGCGCCGATCCGGTCCCGTGGGCGAGGAACCTAACCAGCATCCGCGTCCGTGCGCTCCGTGAGAGTCAGCGACGCGACCTCCCGCTTGATGGCGATGAGGTGGCCGATCACCTCGACGGCCTCGACCGCCCCCTTATGGGTGTTCGCCCAGCGGGCGATCTGGTTGAGGTTGTTCCCGATGCGGGAGACCTGCCGCGTGCGCTCGCGCTCGACCTCGGCGGCGGGGACCGTCCAAGTCCGCGTGCGCGCCATCGCCCGGCGTATCAGCGCCGAGAGCGGCACGCCGGCGGCCTTCGCCTTGGCCCGCCAGTCGGCGGACTCGTCCGGCGTGAGGCGGACGGCGACGAGGACCGGGCGGCGCCTAGCCATCGGGCTGCGCCGTCACGGGGGGAAGGGGGGCGACGCCCCCGCCCGCGCAATCCACCGGAGCGCGGGTCTGTTGGGGATCGAAGGGGCGGAGTCCCTCGCCAGCCCCCGGGTTATACCCGGGGTATGCTGGCTTCCCGGCCTTAGCCGCGCCAAACACCCCCGTGGGCGCCGGGTCTGGAACCCGGTGACCGCGGTCGCCGACGCGGTGCCGGAGCACCTCCGCGAGGGCTTCGGGAAACCCGTTCAGACGCACCTCGCGAGGCGCGGCTGGCGGTCGGACGAAGGCCGACGGTGCCGAGCCGTCCATGCACTCCGGAATCCGGAGCGGCGAACGATCTCGCCAGCGCCCATGGCGCTGGGCACCGGCACCGGTTCCGCCTTGGGGTGGATCAACCTGACTACTTGCGACTCCTCCGGTTCTTCGCCTCGATGCTTGGTCGTGCCGCCCTTCACCCTCCAGTGACCCGAAGGGCGGCATCTTACGAGTCTCATCCGCCGTGGGTTTCAATCCAGCCCCGGAGCCGAAGGCAGCGGAGGCCGATCCTTGCCCATGTCGAGAGCCTCCGGGGGCCGAACCGTCCACACGGTTCGGATCGGGAGCTTCACCGCGAATGCCGTGGAAGACGGTGCGGAGGTGTCCCCGCGTGTCGAACTGGTGCTTCGGCGTCTCCATGCCCGAACGCTGGAGAACCGCTCGCCAGCAAGTCAACCCGCCGGAAATTACCTACTGTTCCAGAACGTTCCAGGTTGTGCCAAGAGGTCTCAACCCCTGCGGACACCGCCGCCAGCGGCACGGAAAAACACCCCCGCAAGTTCTCGGGAATCCGCCTCGCTAGTCATTCCGTCACTCCGAATGCGAGCCGGAATGCCGTGTCTGTCAGTCCACGGTCCTCAGCGGCTGCGCACATCGACTTCACCGAACAGCCCGTGGAACTCCTCGATGATTGCCGACGGCCAATCGTTCTCGATCAGAGGGAGAGGTCCCCTTCGTACCATCACATCGGTTCTACCGGCTACCGGCTCCGACTTCCCGTCTCGCCCGTTCCAGGTCCCCCGGGCGATAGCGAAAGTTGCTACAGCGCGAATTGTAGTTGTCCACGCGGCTGTTGAAACGGTCGACATCCGCCTGAGAGGTCGCGGGCACGAGACGCTCGCGCTCGATTCGCCGATCCTCCCGTACGCACCACCGTAGTTCGGGCATGGAAAGCACGCGTCCTTCCGCGACCGGTGGGACCCGGAAGTCCAAAGGACTGGTCCCGGCCGCAGCACCTGGGCTACTAGCTGAGGGTCCGCTGCCCGCATCGACGGCCAGAGAAAGGACAACCAAGGTGACTATCCCGCCGAGCGCTGTCAGGGCACACCCGCGTCCCGATCCGCTCGCAGTACTCGCAGTGGAGGTGGCAATGGCAGTCGTCCTGCTGAGTTGGACGTTTTCCATCAGGCGCCGGAAGCACTCGTCACTTACGAGGAACTGGGATGGGTGGACGGCACCATCACTGTCGGCAACGTAGTGGCGGACACGGGCATTGGCTGATCGGTTCGAGGGTCCGGAAACGGCTTGGAAGTGTGTCGGGAGGCCCTGAAGGATCCGTGCTGCGCTGATTCTCTCCGATTGCTGGGAAGAGTCGTTGTGGGCTGATATCACACAACCCATCAGGACCTGACAAACCAGCGAACCTAGACCGACCATCTCTTCGCTTCGTGGGAAGCTCGGTCCAAACGCCTTGATGCCCTGAAGCCGCACCGCCTCCATCAAGTCGAGCGCGGACGTTGGCACTCCAGCGGATCTCTTGAGGGCAATTTCCGCAAATGCTATTCGGTGGCGGGGGATGGGCTTCTTCCGCGCCATCTCGTTGGCACGCTCAAGCCACCTTCCCATCCCTTCTCGGACGCCCGACATCGCCTCCACCTGCTCGCGCTCAGTGACGAAGCGCCTAGTAGTTTCGACGTTTTCCCGCGCCCGTTGTCGAAGCGCAGCTCCGCAGGCGATTTCGGCGGCGTACTCAGCCAATAGCAGCGACGCCTTGAGCGCATCCTGCGACATTTCCCCAGTCTTGGAGCGCCAGTTGAAGTAAGTGACATCCGCGTCCAGAATCGCCGCCGCAGTCTGGTCGGCGATCGACGTATACCTGATGTCGGTCTTGGAAACCAGCGCAGCGAACTCCGGGAGCTTATCGTGAGTCACGGCCATCAGTTGCTCAGCGGCTGCCGCAGCCTGTGACGGGTCGTGTTCGTACGCCGTGGCACAGGTATTGATCGCACGTTGGACGGCCTCCCGGCCTTCCAACACCAGCTTTTCCGTCAACTCGGCCGTTCGAGGACCACCGGACTCCAGGATCTGAACGATCGCCGCCGCGCCAACCTCAATCCCATACTTCTCGGCCTCGGCAATCGTCTCGAAAAAGGACCGCCCGAAAGCCGTGACAATCGCTTGCGAGTCACGGACTACAAGGCCGTCGCTGAAGGTGCGGCAGAAATCCGCCAACTCCGGTTCGCCGAGCATTCCAACCAGGCGCGCCTTTAGCCGCATCCCGCGTTCAAGATACGCGACACGTTCCTTCGAGGCGTGCGGCCAGCGCTCGCCGGACCCAGGTCCGCTCAGGGCCATCAGGAGGTACAGTGTCCCGAGGTTGTTCAGGCAGGAAGCGTAATTGCGGGTCGGGAGACGGTCTTCAATGCGTTGCCATGCGGCGAGCGCGCCTTGCAGATTGCCCTGCCTGAGTTTCGGCAATGCATGGCCGTCGAGGACACCGCCTTCGGTAAACCAAAACAGACCGTACCCGATGCGGTCTCGCGCATCATTCAACTGCGACAGCGCCCGCTCGACGGTGGCCTGATTACGTCGGCAACCCTGAAAATAGAGGTCGTCCTGAAAGACTAGCGGCTGCCCAATCGTCAGATACGCCTTGGTCCGGGCTTCCCGCCGTGCCTTCTCGCGGGCGCCACAGTCGGCCAACAGGCCGAGGACGTGAAACGGGTTGTCGAGGATCACTTGGACGGCTTCTCCAAAGTGATCTCGGGCAATTCGCCGAAGTCATCGGCCAGGGCCTTTGCCCAGCTCGGATCGGGGCCGGGGCGAAGTACTTCGGCGAGATAGGGACGCCACTCAGGATGCTCCTGACGGAGCTTCGCCAGGTCGAGCGCGAGCGCGTGTACCAAGTCGCGGACGAACTGGGTCTCGTTGGGACGAATCTCTCCGTCGGCTTCGACCAACTGGACCAGCATGTCGAGAAGCAGGAGGGCGTCGCCGTGCTGCAGCCCTGTGGCCTGGAGTCGGTTCCACGCCTGTTCCACCATGCCACGAGGGTCTTTGGAGAACTCCTCGCGGATAGATGCGAGCGTCGCGTCCACTTCGGCGACAGGTTGGCCCATTTGAACCGCGATGGAACGCAGGCAGGAGACCTCGGACGGATCGATGTCGCCGTCGCAGGCCATGCAGCCGTAGGCGACTCGCAGGTAGTAGGCAAGCAAGGGGTGGGCGCTCATCGCTGTAGAACCTCCAGTCAAAACCCGATTCGTTTTGGCTTCTCCCCCGCTCGCCCCCTCTCGAACTTGCGGTGCATCCGCTCGTACCGAGCCAAGTCTTCCTCCCCGACAGATGGCCCGTTTCGCCGAATCGCGCTCCGGAGGTGCTCCATGTGGATCTCGTCGTCTCCGGTCCTCAACACTTCGCGAGCGGCCTCGTCCGCCAGGAACTTGATGTCGCTCCCGACCCGCCCTTTGGTGAGACGGGCGAGTTCGTCGTAATCGACGGCCGGGTCCAAGGGACGTCCATTCAGGTGGATCGCGAAGATCGCCGCGCGCGCGTCTTGGTCCGGGGGGCCGACATAGGCAATCTTGTCGAACCGTCCAGAGCGCCGGATGGCGGCGTCAATGCGGTCGGGCTGGTTGCTGGCCGCGAGTACGAAAACCCCGGTTCTGCCGCACTCGTCCATCTGCGCCAACCACTCGTTGACCTCGCTAGCGTATCCATGGTGGATCGATTGCTCACGAGACGGGATCATCGCGTCGACCTCGTCAAGGAAAAGTACGCAGGGCGCGTCCTTCCGGGCCCGGTCGAACAGACTGGCGATCCTCTCCTGCGTGCCATGGATGTAGATGCTTGCCACGTCGGCGGGCGTGACCTTGCGGAACGCGTACCCGAGTTCCTCTCCGAATCGCTCCGCAAGGAATGTCTTGCCGCACCCGGGGGGGCCATAGAGCAGGAGTCCGTTAGGGATGCCAAGGCCGAGCTTGGTGTACCGAGCAGGGTCGCGGAGCGGGCCGATGACTTCTTCCGTCAGTGTGCGCTTCATCTCGGCCATTCCGCCGACCGCAGCGAAACCGAGGTGTAGCGGAGCGACAGGTCTCAGGGGTTCCAGCTGAAGGGAGCGGGCTGGACCAGTGGTATCTGTTCGACCGGTGGGTTGACCACCAACGGCGGGGCGATCTGACGCCGACTCGCGGGTAAGCTCGGCGAGGAATGCCCCCGCATCGCGGAACCGGTCTTCGGGGCGAAGACTCAACGCCTTCTTGATTGCGGCCAAGGTGTGGGGGTCGATCTCGCCGCCGAGTGTGCGCGCTGGAACCGCCAAGGGCTTCGACCGTGCATTCTGGAGTGCTTCGCGAAGGTCGCCTCGGACGGGTTCGGTCGTGCGCAGGTCCCAAGGAGGCATCCCGAAGAGGGTGCGGAAGTAGATGGCCCCGAGGGCGAAGACATCGCTCGCGGGTGTGGATACGCCACCCTCATAGCACTCGTTGGGGAGGTAATACGGATCGATGGCCGACGGGTGCGGAGGATTGCCGTCGCTAATCCGTCTGGCGTGACCGAAGTCGATGACGAAGGGTCGTTCGTCGCGGCCGTCCAGTACAACGTTCGAGGGGACTAACTCGTTGTGGACTACTGGATCGTCAAGTCCGTGCAGGTAGGCGACAACGCGCAGTAGGGCCTCCAGGAGAAGTTTGGCTGGAGCCGTGCGGAGTGCGAATTCGCGCTGGAGTCGATGGTCCAAAGTCTCGCCCGGAATGAGTTCGGTCAGCAGATACGGGCGCTTGTCCCCTTCCAGCACGCCCGACTCGATGACCGACGGTACGCGGGCGTGGTGCAGAGATTCCAAGATCATGACTTCGAGGAGCTTGCCTCCAGTGCCGATACGGTGTTCCGGGATGCGATCCGGATGGAACACCTTCAGGAAGGCTCGGTTGCCCCGGTCGTCCGCAACCCGGTAGGTGTCGGCATTTGCCGCCTGCTTGACGGAACCGACGACGCGCCATCCGGGGATGGGATGAGTCCGTGTTCGGATGGTCATCAGAGGCTCAAGACCGGGGGTTGCGGGCCTTGCGGCGAGCTGCCATCGCCCGGTCCTCGTTCCTGTAGGTCCAGAATGCGCCTCCCAGATTCGAGCAGTTCGTGGCAGGGCTCCCCACCCATAATCGCACGAAGGCCCCCGTCTAGAGCCATCCGCGCCGACGCAGTGTCTTTCCACTGGATTTGGTGAAAGTTCACGCGCGCCCAGCTTATGATCTGCTTGGACCACTCGCAGCGCATCAGGTAGACGAAAGCGTGTTCCATGTCTTGGGCAAGCTGGCGAGCGAGGGACACATCGTGCGCCTGCTTCACCTGACGGAGCTTCTGTTCCAGCTCGCTCATCTGCGCATCGGAAAGGACGGACCCGCACTTGGGGCATCCGCCCGCCGACTTGGCCCCTGTGAGGTTCGTCCACGCCTCGTCCAAATGGGCATCTGCCTCCGACCATTCGTCGACGAGACCGTACAGCCCGCGAAGGGCCTCCTTGAGCAGCGCGACCGCCTGATCCCGATCACCTCGGTCGCTACCTGCCTGACGAACACCGGCCGCGGCATCGACAATCTTCGCTTCAAGCGAGTCGATTGTCTCTTCGTCCACCTCGCCGCGCACCCGCATCCGTCCGATTCGCTTCTGCGCCTCAGCAAGCTCGATGTCGATCCAGCCGGTCTGTTCAGCCGAACCCTTGCTGGGAATGACGAGTCCGTATTCCTCGTCATCGAGTCCCGGGAACAGGACGCGCACTGTCTCCGGTACGTTGCTGGTTGCTCCAGTGACAACCGTCAAGTCGAACGTGCTTCCCTTCGGGATTACCCGGTTCACCTGATCTCCCGTGAGTTCGAAGTCCTCCACATGATGACAGAGCGCAACCGGTACTCCCACCGCATCAACACCACCCTCGTAGACCAGAATCAGCAAGCCATCTGATGAAACGCCGGGCCTGATCTGTTCCTTGGTCGCCAGCCCTGTTCGCTTTCCGGTGACCGGTAGCGGCATGCCCTTTTCCGCACCCTTCATGGGGTGGAAGAACAGATACTCCTCACCCTCCACCGCGACGCCCAAGCTGTTGGTCAGCGGCGAGCCGCCCACCTTCGTACCCTGCAAGATGGTGATTTCACTCGGGTGGGTCTCAACGCGATCCCCGCGAGGCGTGGTCACGACGATATCGAAGACGTTTGGCCGCCCCTCCTCTAGCTTGACTTCGAATAGAGCACCATCCTCGCCGAGTGCCCGCCTGCCGCTGCTCCACCCGGTCTCCTTTCTCTCGAATTCGACTTCGAGCTGCCCGAATCGACGGAGGTCGGCCAGATCCCGGCACTTGACAGTGACGAATTCGTCGTGTGAGACGGTGGTGGCTTCATAGCCCAGGTCGAGACGGACGGCCACCGAAGGCTTGTCGGCTCCGTGGTCCTTGATCGGGCGGGTGCTCGCAAAGAGTGCAGCTCCGCGCGCTACAACCGTCATGGGGTCCACCGACGTATTCGGTGCGCGGATCTGATGGGCGAGCATTTCGCGGAGGATCGGCGAATAGGTTGGTCCGCCCACGAGGATCAGTTCGTCAAGATCGGGACCTTGAAGCCCATGACGATTCAGGAGCGTCTTCGCCTTGTCGATGGCGCGCTGGAACAGAGGCTCGACCACCGGGCGAAGGCGTTCCTGCGTGAGTTCGAACCAGAGTTCGATTTGGTCTCCGTTCGCCAGGGTGATGTCATTGAGATCGGACTCTACCCAATGCGACTCTTGAGAGCTGAGGGCGTTCTTGGCTTGCTCGGCCCACGTCATGAGTGCGTCCCGGAGCAACTCCTTGCGAGCCGGGACCTCCGCGATGTAGCTGTGGATGTCGTGCTCTTGGGCCACCTCTTCCAGAAGGATCCGTTCGACGATCGCCCGGTCCAGATCTTTGCCTCCGAGGTAGTTGTCCCCTTCAGTGTCGCTTACGGTGATCACGCCATCCTCGACGAGGACCAGCGCTGCGTCGAACGTGCCGCCGCCGAAGTCGAAGACGAGCCATTTCTCGTCCGCCTCGCCCGTCTGCAACCCAAACGCCATCGCAGCCGCAACGGGTTCCTGGAGAAGATGGCATTGGCGGAGACCCGCAAGCTCGGCCGCCCGCTGCGTGGCCTGCTGCTGTCGCACCGTGAATGCTGCCGGAATGGTCACAACGGCCGCATCAACCGATGCGTCCACAACGGAACGCCTGAGTTCCTTGAGAATCTCGGCGGAATGCTCTTCAGAGGTGAAGGGGATCGATGGGTCCACGCTCGGGGAGTCCACGTGGTCGGTGCCCATCGTTCTCTTGAACTCGATGAAGACGTTCCGGAAGTCCGGGTCGTCTTGTTTCAGCGCGTGAAGACGGTCCCTGTTCAACTGGGTGTACGCCAACTTTCCCACGCGGATTCTCCCCCTGCGTCCAAAGGCCACCGCGCTGGGAGTCGTGTCGCTGGCGTACCGGTTGCTCCTGACAACGGTAGGCTCACCGCGCACCATTCGCGCGATGACCGAGTTCGTGGTGCCGAGGTCGATGCCGTAGTCGATTCGATCCGATGCCATTTGTCCTTGGGGTTAGAATCCTACCGAGACCTTTACCGATGCGTTCTGAATGATCTTGTCCGCGTAGCGCACCTCCGGCCTATTGATGCGCGTTATCACCTGACGGCCCGGTGTCAGGTCCTCGTCTTCCACGAAGTCCGCCTCGACGTGCATCCCGCCGTCGTAGTCCCTGCCAAGCAGTTCCGTGATGTCGTAGCGGTGGACCCGCAGGTTCTCCTTCACTCGCCGGACGCAACCGGAAAGCTGCCGGTGGCCCCTCACGGACGCGTCCATCGCTGCCAGATTCTTCTCGATTCGGTTCACTTCGTTGCAGACGCCCAGAGCCAAGTCGTGATCCGGTGCGGCACCCCCGCTCGCGTCGCTGATCTTCGCCAACATTCGGCTGATTCCTTCCAACGGCTTCAACTGCTCTTCCAGAAGCCGCTGACCTTCGCGCCCGACCTCCACCCCCAACTCTCGCCGGACCTCCTCAATTCGCTCATCCACCGTTGTGGGGCTCGCCACCCGTTGTTGGACCGCAGCAATCCGCCTCCGCCCACTCCACCACACCACCGCAATCCCGACCACCAGGAGTCCGGTCGCAATCGCCAGAAGGAACCGACTCCGGCCGTCCGCAGCTTGCCTCTCTTGCCGCTCCAACTGGATCCTGCCCGCCGTTGCAGTCAGGCTGTCTCGCACCTCGGGCTCCCACGAGCCGAGCCGCGCTTCGAGCGCGTCCAGCGACCGCTCAGTTCCCTCGACTTGGGCCATCAGCGCTTCGCGTCCGCGCACATACTCGGAACGAATAGAGCGAAGCCCGTTTGCCAATTCGACCCGAACCGCGTCCGCGGTGTATGCCGCCACCGAATCCATCAGCGGGATCAGGCTCTGCCGCAACGCCGCCAGCTCCTCGACGAAGAGACGGCGTTCTTGCGTGAGAGTGCTGTCCAGCGCCGCGTAGCGGACCTGCGCAGAGTCACTGGCGGCGCGCAAGGCGTCGACTTCGGTCTCAAGCGACCGAACCCGCTCCAGCAGAACATCGAGCGTGTCACGTGGTTGGGCTGGCATCGGTACCGAGTGCGACGCCACGTCGGACCGAGCCAGAGGACCTACTACCGGCTGACCGACCAGCCCGAACGGATCCATCGCAAACGTGCACACCACTAGGAGCGTAGCCGCGAGCAGCCATCGGAATGGCGCCGCTCGCCGACCTGAATCACTCATCTGGTGTCTCCACAAATCGAATCTCCCAAGTACCGGTTCTGGAACGGTCCGTCCACCTCCGGCCGGATGATCGGATGATCGGTACGCCCAATAGAGCATTCCACACTGGGTGGCTTGACCATCGCTGTCAACGCCGTCGTGGCCGTGCCGGGCGACGAGGCCGTGTCGGACGGGTCCTACGGTCGGAGGAAACGCTCGTCGGGGCGTCCACCAGTTCGAACTCCCGCCTACGTAGCCCACGCAGTTCCGGCAGCACCAGCCGGAACTGCGCGTCGATTTGCTCGTACAGGACTTCCAGTTCACGCTCCTTCGCCCTACGGCTCCGGAAGATGACCGTGCGAATGTCGTCCCCCTGACGCCGAAGTTCGGCAGCCTCCCGTCGTACGCGTCCGGCTACGGTGCGAGCACGGCACACGGCGGGAACGCGCCGATTGCGGTTGGAGGCAGAGCACGCGCCCGACCGCGCATATCCCTCGGCCCAATCGGAGATGGCGTAGAACTCGTTTCCGAACCGGGTATAGGTCCGGGGCCTCGGAGGTTGCAGGCTGTAGATTCCCGTAAGAAGCCGGGCAGTCTTGGGAAAGGGCTTCGGCCCGTTCACCCGCTCGTTCCACATTGCTTCGTCCAGCGCGACAACCGCCGCGTTGCCGAGGTGCCCGGTCCAACCCCGCACGATGGTTTGGACATGCAGCGGGGAGACGTTGAGCGCCGCACCCACGCCGCCATACGGCAGGGGAGTGGACCGGTCGAAGTACCGGCGTTCCGCTGGCCAGTTGGCCATGTAGGGGGAATGATCTCGTCGCCGAAGGAGTTGCGGTTGGTCCGGATCTCGAAGATCGGCTGGGCGACGGCCGGGATCCAGCCGACGGCGAGGTTCCCGTGGACCAGCGACCAGACGAACTTCAGCCCCGCCAACGTTCCCTTCCGGCGACGAGGTCCAACGCGACCGCGGGGAGCTTGATGAACGCGGCCCCGATCTGAAACGGGACGGAGATCCGAAGGTCCGCGTCTCCAGCGACATCGTAGAGCGTAACCCCAGACGCCCTCTCGTAGTCAGTCTCCCCTCGATAAGCCAGTTCGCGCGCGCGAGTGGAGTCCGTTGAACGTCCAGGTGACGCACGGCAGGGCGGCCAGGTACGCCCCCGACCAACTCACCTTGCGGATGTGGGCACGCTGCTCGGCGGTATCGCCGGGTCGCTTCGCCGCGGCCTGCGGAAGATCTGATAGAGCGGGTCGAGCCCCTGGATCGCCGCGTTCGGGAACGGAACGGTGCGGACGTACATCCGCCAGCCCCGCGACGAACCGATGTTCGCGAAATCGGAGGAGACCATTCGCGCCGCCTAGGGTCACCATTCTGGTGCTCGGGGTGCCCGTCCTGCTGTTCTGGGATCGCATCGAACGGCGGCGGATGGACCGGGGCGGGTAGACCCTTGTCCCTGCCCCTTGCGCGAGGTAGGGAAACGTTACGATGTTCGTGTGTAGTGTACGGTAAACACCCCCTGCGCTTGGGGCCGTGGCATGAGCAACGAACAGGTGGATCGGTTGGCGGAGGCCATCACGAAGCGGCTTATGAACGGGCCGTTGCGGGAGATTCAGGATTCCCTCGGCTCGCTTCATCGCAAGTTCGACGGGCTGAACGACAAGGTCGACCTCCACTATCAGGAATTCAGAGACTTCCGCGAGCACTTGGATCCCTGAGCGAGCGCAAGCGACCGAGCCCGAAGCCGGAGTTGTACCCGCAGATCGAACCACCTCAGGAATCGTTCGGCGAATCGCTCAACCCTGCCGACCAATCTTCAGGGTCGCTCCAAAACTCTTACCACCTGCGACCTTCAGCACAAGAGTTCCGACTGCTTCTGGGCTTTCGGGTAGGCGCTCGGGTCGATGTCTCGGGCCAAGAGCTTGCGGGCAACGTCCCGTCGCTGACGGGCTACCGTCCCCCTACTTCGCGCCTTGCGCGCTCCAGATCCCCTTGCCGGTATCGGAAACTGCCGCAGCGATTATTGTAGCGGTCCAGTACTCGGTTGAAGGCATCATGATCCCATTCGCTCGATACGTTGGGACGGTAGCTCTCGATCATTCGATCCTCGCGTAGGCACCACCTCAGTTGCGGAAGGGACAGGATCAGGTCGGTGCCGGGCGGAGGCATTTCGAAGTGGAGTTCCTCCGTGGCTGGCTGGGACGCAAGCTCCTCACCATACGCGCGTCCGTACACTCCCCCTGCGGGGGTTTGGCCGAACTCTCCGCTCACAGGCTCCGCGGCCCGGGGCCAAGGGGTCGCGTCCGTCACCTGATCGCGTGCACGCGCGCGATCGCCGCGTTGGATCCCCTCCTCGATCTCGACGGGGGAGAAACCCCGCGCTTCCATGAAGCGGCGGATTCGCGCTGTGTCGAGCGGCTCATCGCGTTGGGTGCTTTGCCTTGGCGCAGCGGAAGAACCACGGTCGTGCACAACAGCAGGCTCGGCGTTGTTCGTTCCATCGCGGAATCCTTCTCTTGCTGCCAATACCGTTGCGGCCACAACCAATCCAGCCGGAATTGCTAAGAACCATTCTCTATGTCGCCGGCCAGCGGCCCGCCCGTTACCTCCGATGCCGCTGTGGGAAGTCCTCGGTGAGCGCTGTGAGTCTTGCTGGTCGCGCGAAGTTCGCGCCCGCTCTTTGTCCCGCTGCTCACGCGCTCGGCGATCATGTTCCGCGCGTTGTTGCGGCTCGCGTTGTTGTTGTCGGGGGCCTTGCGGTCCTCGATGCTTGTGATCTTCCCGCCGCCGGGATCGCGTCCCTTCGATGGACCTAAGAAGGCGCTCGTAAGCTTCGCCGACCTGTTTGAAGATCCACTCAGAGGCCTTGTCTCCTGGATTCTTGTCGGGGTGGTGCTTCTTGGCCAGGCGTCGATATGCCGTCCGGACCTCTTCCCAGGTTGCCCCTTCTTCGAGGCCGAGGACTTCGTACGGATCCAAGTCGCGACTTCTCATTTCCCGTCTCCGCAGGCGGTCTTTCGTCCTTCGATCACTGGCGGGCGAAACGCCTTCGGCCCGACCGCTCCCGGATCATGAGGGCGTGTGCGAGCATCTTAGGGATCGAGAACCATGCCGGGCAAGCCTTCGGTTTTCCTGAACCTATCGCGCGGACTCCCAAGCTCGTTGCATCGTCGGAAGCGCTTCGCGCAGGACCGCATCGATGCGGGTGTACAGGTCTTGAATCCGCCGCTCCTTTTGCCCGGCCGTAAGGCTTCTGTCGATGCGGGCCTCATCCCCTCGACGGCGAAGGCGTGACGCTTGCCGCTGGGCTCGCTCGCTCCGATTGTCCGCACGGCGGATGGCTACCGGGATTCGAGCACGATTCCGGGACGCCCCGGCGATCTGTCGGTCCAGCCAATCGGCCAGTTCGTAGAATTCGTTGCTGGTGCGCGTGAACGTCCTCGGTCTTGTTGGTTGCAGGCTGTGGACTCCGGTCAGGAGACGCGCGGTCTTCGGAAAAGGCTTGGGGCCGTTGCGCCTCGTATCCCACATCACCTCCTCGTCGAATACCGCCACCACCGCGTTGCCAAGATGGCCCGTCCATCCTCGCACGAAAGTCTGGACGTGCAACGGCGACACGCCCAGCCCTGATCCGATGGCCCGGTACGGCAGCGGAGTGCTGCGGTGGAAATACCGTTCCTCGGCGGGCCAGTACATCATGTAGGCGGGGATGATCTCCTCCCCGAAGAAGTTGCGGTTGGTGCGGACCTCGACGAAGGGCTGCGCGACGGCCGGAATCCAACCCACCGCAAGGTTGCCGTGAATCAACGACCAGACGAACTTCGGTCCCGCTTGCGTGCCGCTTCCGAACGCGAGGTCCAACGCGACCTCGGGCAGCTTGACGAACACGGCACCGATCTGAAAGGGAACCGGAATTCGGAGGTCCGTGTCGCCCCACGCATCGTATAGCGTCACCCAGGACGCCTTCTCGTAATCGGTCTGATTCTGGTATTCGGCGCGCCGCGCGTTCCAGAGATCGTTGTGCGACCAGCCCGCTGCGGCCAGCAGCGACAGGCAGAGTCCCGATGCGAACGTCTTGACGACATGGCGTCTCCGTTCATGTCCCCACCGCGGGGCGCTCTTCGCGGCACGCTGGCGAAACCGGACGATCTGGTAGAGCTGATCGAAGCCCTGGATCGCGGCGTTCAGGAATGGGACGGTGTGGACGTACATTCGCCATCCCCGGGACGACCCGATGTTGGCGAAGTCGGCGGAGACCATGCGTGCGGCCCGGGCGGCCATGTAGTTCGTGGCGCCCGCCCTCCGAGCTCTCTCGAACTGATCGACCCGGGTGCCCGCTTCAGCGATCCACGCGGGCCGTGTCAACACATAGACGAAACGGGTCCATCGTCGCCGAGCCGCCCCACCTTGGATCGTGTCCCGGTTCTCGCCCCGCACGTCCCCCAGATGGACTTCCGATTCGACCAAGCCCGAGTAGAAGCCCCCTTGCAGCAGGTACTCGCGCAGGCGGCGCGATCTCGCAGTGGCCAGGTCGTGCATTGCATGCAGGCCGCCAAGAAGCGTTCCGAGGAAGGGAAGCTGCCAGTACCGGCCCGCCACGAAGCCTGCAAGGGTATCGCGGAAGAAGTTCTTGACGATGAACACTGGCATCGCGGTGATCATCGTCGAGACAGCCGTTTTGAAGGCGGCCAAGAATCGGATGAGTCCCGGCATCGGCGCTTCGGAGATGCTGCTCAGCATGGAGGCCAGCGCGTCGTCGCGGACCACGAAGCGTCTTCGTCTGCCCCGTACCACTGCCACCGTGGGGCCGACGCCATGTGTCTGGGTAGGATCGAGCGTCTCCGACGCGATACGGTTCCCATCGGGATGGCGTGTGACGGTGTCGAACAGTTCGCTCCGGGCGCGACACGCGAGTGCATTGTAGATGTTCCGGGCAAAGACGTTCCTGAGCGCGATGACCAGATCCCCATCGAGCGCTTCCAACGCCTCGCCATGTTCCGGCCGGTCCCTTCGCGAGCCGTCAGCGTTGCCGAAGGGTGCCAACACCGGGATGCCTTCCCTCCTGTAGCGCTCGGCCTCAGCCGCCGTCAGGTAGCGCATTTGGGTGTAGTAGAGGAGCATCGCACGGTGAAGTCCGACGAGCCGGACCGCGAACTCAGCTACATCGGGGTTCTCCGAGGCGTACCGGAGCAGACGGTGTTGCGAGGGCGAGAGCGGCCGCGCAGTGGCACGGTGGTGATCGCCTCCGAACAATGCGGCGCAGCGGACGGCCTTCTCGAAATGGCTGTGGCCATTCTTGGCGACCGGTCTAAGGATACTCCTCAGGCTATGCGTGTCCTCGACAGGCACTCGCCCAGTGCCATCCGGCGACTCAGCGAACGCTCCGTAGCGCCAGATGTACTCCGTGAGAGAACGTGCGTGGTTGATGTCCTCGAAGCGGTAGCCCACGTCGTCGTTCCCGAACCACTCGCCAATCGTCTGTGCCGCGTGCCAGCGATGAACGAAACGCGTGCGGATGGCGCGGAGGCGGCTGTCCGCAAGTTGCCCGATGCGCCGTGTACTCATGCCGTCCCGTGCGTCAAGTGACCGTCACCCATCAGCCAAGGACCGGTTGATCCATGGGTCATGCACCCAGAAGGGAAACTCGACTTCCGGTTCAACCACCGCAGCAGCTCGAACATCTTCGGGGATAAGCTCGCTCCGATGCGAGAAACCGAGGCTCCGACTTGGCTGATGACCCCTCGCCATCATGGTAGTCGGGAAGGGTTCTTATGTCGAGATTGAACAGATGAAGGACGAATCGGATGAGGGGGTTGCTCGTTGCCGGTTGCACGCTCGCCGAGCGGCAGTGGTTGAAGGTTGAGCCGACCATCACGCGTACGAGGAACCCCAGAACTCGGCGAGGATAGGGAAAGGTGAGGTTTGGGACTCAAGACGCCCCAAGGGAACCGGGACGGAGGCACACATTTGTTGGACAGGCTGATTGAGAGGAACCTCGGACATCCCGTGGATTCGCCCACAAAGGGCAATCCGCACTGCTTTGGGTCCCGCCATTCGTATCCGGTTTTCCCGCTTTCGCGGCACGGTCCAGCAGGGTCCAGTCCAACGGCAGGAAACGCAGATCGTGCAGCCCCGTAAGACTTTACACGACTTCCTGCCGGGGTTCTGGCTACCTCCAGTCCGCTGTTCCGGCGCGAGGGCGATGCCCGAGAAGGGGCGCGAAGTGGAAGGGGTGCCAGTGGCGAGGCCGCCGATGCGCGCCCGGAGCCCAAGCAGCGCCGGGCGGATGCGGTGGGGCTGCTGGCGGACCGAGCGCTGGCCGCCGGGTTCGGAGGTGGCGAGCGCCGTGAATCGGATGGCGATGGGAATACGATGGGTCGCGACCTCGATGAACTCGATGGTGCTCAGACCACCGAGTCCAATGCAGCCCTGCGGGGAGCGCCCGTGGGAACGCCGGGACCCAAAGCGGAGAATGCGGCGAACACGTCAGCCCGCGTCGGGTCCGGCACTCGGGTCGAGCGCTACCAGGTCATGGTTCATTGCGACGCCGCGACGCTCGCGGCCGAAGGCGAGCCGGGGCGCTCGGACCTGGACGGGATTCGCGTTTCCGCGGAGACGTCGCGGCGCATGGCGTGCGATGCCGCGGTGGTCGCGATGGTCCACGCGAAGGACGGGTCGATGCTGAGCGTGGGGCGTCGCACGCGCACCATTCCGCCGCACATTCGGCGGGCGCTGGACGAGCGCGACCGGGGATGCCGATTCCCCGGGTGTGCTTGCCAGTTCACCGAGGCCCATCACGTGAAGCACTGGGCCGACGGGGGCGAGACGAGCCTCCGGAACACGCTGCTGCTCTGCCGGCGGCATCATCGAGCCGTTCACGAGGGGCGGGTCAAGGTCTCCGTGAACGGTGACGGGACGGTGCTGTTCTTCACGCCCAAGGGGAGGATGCTGGTGGACGCGCCGAGCAGACCCAAAGCGGCTCGGGATGGCGAGAGACCGGGCTTGCCGCCGGTCCCAGCGGTTCATCCCGGCGCCCCGGCCGAGACTTCGCTCGCGAGCGTGCCGGTCCCAACGGCTCATCCCCAAGCCCCGGCGAAAGGCAAGGATCCCATCCTGTCGAACGGGGCTGCCCTCTATCGCGACTCAGCTATCCCATGGGAGATCGAGGCCGCGGCGCGGGAGGCCATGGAGGAGTCCTCGGAGCACTGATCCAACCTCGCACTGATCAGAACCTCATCCGCATCCCCACCTGCGCTATCCTCGTATCCCCCAGGCCGCTCCTGATGGAGCCGTCGAAGTTGAAGAGGAGGGAGCCCTGGGCTGCATCGAGGAAGTTGTCCTGGTTGGTGGCGTTGAAGACCTCGAACACGGGCTCGAGCACCATTCCGTTGCTCAGGGCGAATTCGCGGGAGACGCGGAAGTCCCAGGTGAAGAACTCGTTGTCGCGGCGCAGGGTGTTGCGCTGGAGGACGGAGCCGTCGGGGCAGATGCGGTCGGCGGGCTCGGCGGCGCGCTCGCTCGGGCTGGCGCACTTCGCGGACACCGGGGACGCGCTCAGCAGGCGGAACATGTGCGACGCGCGGACGCCGCCCGGAAGCGAGAAAACGAAGTAGCCGTTGAGCTGATGGCGCCGGTCGCGGTCGGACCAGCCGTACTCGGCGTCCAGATGGCGCGGGTCCGCGTAGCGGTAGGTGAAGGGGTCGCGCTCGTTGTCGTCGTCGGAGCGGTCGAAGCCCAGGGTGTAGTTGACGTCGTAGGCGAAGCCGCTGGCGCCGTCCTGGCCGCGCAGCCCCAGCGTCAGCCCGTGGTAGCGAGAGCGGGCGCTCGATTCGCCTACCGTCAGGGCGTTGATGCCGCCGCCAGAGGGATGCGTGCCGATCCCGAAGGGCGAGCCCAGCGCCGCGGCGTTTCGATCCACGAAGCGGAAGAGGCCGTCGGCGCGCGCGTGCTGCCACGAGACGCTCGCGGTCACGACGGAGCTCAGCGCGCGGGTGGCCTCCGCCCCGAACGACCAGGTGCGCGGCAATTCCAGGTTCCGGTCGGCGACCTGGATGTCGGGCAGGAAGGGCGTGGCCGCGGACCCGTCGATCTGCTCGTCGATGGCGGGCACGGGCCCCAGCACCGCCGCGTCGGCGCTGCTCCGGAAGAGGATCTGCTGGAAGGCGCCGTTGGTGGTGCGGTACTGGGCGAAGACCAGCCCGGGGATGCGCGCGTTGTACGCCCCGGCGTTGAGCCGCACCACGGTTCGCCCGCCGTCCACGTCCCACGCGAGCCCGAAACGGGGCTGGACGTTGTCGAGGTCGTCCGGAATGGTGCCGTCCGACGGGAACCCGGGGTCGCTCAGGTACGGCGCGAAGAAGGCCTCCCCGGGCCGGATGAAGACGTCCGGATGCCACGCCCCCTCCCAGCGCACGCCCAGATTGAGCGTCAGGCGGTCGGTCGGCTTCCAGGTGTCCTGGAGGAAGAAGGCCAGCTCGTGGGTGGTCATGGACTGGAGGCCGAGCTGGTCGGCGGGCACGCCGGGAACGGTCGCCGACTGGAGGTACAGGAGCACCGGGCCCGTGACCGAGCTCCCGCCCGGGCACGCGCCGCTCATGCTCGCCGAGCCGTCCGAGCAGGTCACGTAGCTGCTGCCGTGGGTCGCGAAGCCGATGAAGCCGTCTACGGAATCGAAGATGTAGCGGCTGTTGGCGAAGCCGATGAACTGCTGTTCCACCGTGGTGCGGTTGTATTCGACGCCGCCCTTGAACAGGTGGGCGCCCGACAGCCAGGAGACGTTGTCGACCAGCTGCAGCCGCGCGTCGTATCCCGGATCGATGGGCAGGAAGAAGGGCAGGCCGATGCGGAAGCCATCGGCGAAGTCCATGCCGATGTCGGGGAAGGGACGCCCGCCCAGCCGCGCGAACTGGGGCGGCCCGGGCAGCCGCGCCCCGGGGATGAGCGGTCCCCCGTACCATCGCGGCCGATCCTCGCCGGCCCACTGGAAGCGAAACTCGTTGGATACCGTGTTGCCCAGCAGCGACCGCAGGCTCGCGTTGACCGCATGCGAGTAGTCGCCCTCGATGCCGTTCGACGAGAGCCCCCACGAATCTACATCGAAAGTGCCGTTCACCTGTTCCGACCAGGTGTAGTTGTACTTGAAGGATGCCTGATGGCGCTCGCTCGCGCTGATATCCAGCTTGGCGATGAGCGCGCGGGCGTCGTCGGTGCGCTCGATAGGGCCGAATTCTTCATCGAAGAGCCCGGGCCAGCGCGACTTCAGGAAGCTGTCCAGCTTGCGCAGATTGGCCTCGCTGGCGACCACGCGCCGCTGCTGCTTGGTCTCCGTGGCGTCCTGCTGATCGTAGGCGACGAAAAAGAACGCCCGGTCGCGCACGATGGGTCCGCCCAAAGTGAACCCGAACTGCCCCCGGCCGAACTCCGGCTTGCCGCCCCCGCGGGCCTCCGGATACGCGGCCGAGATCGCGTCCCACTGGCCGTAGTAGTGGGCCGTCCCGGTGAAGTCGTTGGTGCCCGAGCGGGTGACGACGTTCACGAATCCGCCCGCCGAGCGCCCGAACTCGGCGGTGGCGCCCTGGTTCACCACCACCATCTCCTCGATGGCATCCTGGTTGAAGGTGAAGGCGGGACGCTGGCCGCCCCTCTGCTCGCCGAAGAAGGCGTTGTTGAAGTCGGCCCCGTCTACGATGAAGTTGTTGAAGATGCCGCGCTGGCCGCTGACGTTGAGCTCGTCGCCGTCGGGCCCCTGGGAGATGGACACGCCCGGCGTAAGCAGGGTGAAGTCGAGGTAGTTGCGGCCGTTCGAGGGCAGGCCGTCCACGACCTCCTCCGAGAAGCGTTGCGAGCTGGTGACGTCTTCGGTGTCGAGGAGGATGTCGCGCTCGCGGGTCACGGTGATGCCCTCGAGCTCCACCGGCGCGAACCCCAGCGAGAGCAGGAGCGTCTCGCCGACCCGAAGGACCAGCCCCTCCCGGCGGTCGGTCCCGAACCCGTCGGGCGCGGTCGCGATCACGTCGTAGGTGCCGAGCGGGAGCAGGGTGCGGGCGAACGTGCCCTCGCCGGTCGTTTCCACCGTGGTGCGAAACCCGGTCTCCCGGTGTTCGATGACGACCACGGCCCCCGCGACAGGGGCGCCGCCGGGATCGCGGACCGTGCCGCGCACGACTCCCGTGGTGGCCTCGGCCTGGGCGGAGGCGGCAGCGGGGTAGAGGGCGACCGCGAGCGGGAGCGAGGCGGCGGCGAGGACGAGCGGGGTGGCGAGGACGAGCGTGGCGAGAAACGTGACCGGGGCTGTCATGAGCGCGGACGCACCAGGGGCGGCGCGGGGGAGCGAGCAGTTGCGCATGGGCTTGGGAGGCCTCGGCTGGTTCCGGGTTTCGCGGGATGCGCGGGAGATTGTGCGCCTGATGGCCGCAAGATACAAGCTCGCGGGGTAGGGCAGAGGCTCGCTAGCTTCGTTGTTCGCGGCTGTCGAGCCTGATTGGGCGCCAGCCGGCATCGACCTCGACCGGAGACAGCGTGCGTCCATCGATTCTTGCGACTGCCCTGTTCCTCTGCACGCCGGGGGCACTCCACGCGCAGACCGCCTGCCCCACGCCATGGCAGTTGGAAGAAGTCCTGCGCATCGGATCCGTGGAAAGCGAGGACCTTGTCACCGGCGTTCTGGATCTTGCGATCGGGCCCGACAGCGCGCTATATGTCGCTCAGGCCCTGGTTCCCGCAATTACGGTCTTCTCTCTCGATGGCCAGGTCCTTCGCCGGATCGGTCGCGCGGGCCAGGGGCCCGGTGATTTCGAGCTTGCGGCCACAAATGTGGGCTGGCTCGGCGACACTCTCTGGATAGCCGACGCCTACCGGCTCCAACTCTTTACCACGGACGAGGTCGTACCCGAGGAGGTCATCCGGTTCAACCTGACCGTGCCGGAGGAAGGAGCGTTCCTGACCCCGCGTCGTGTGCTTGCGGACGGTACTCTGATCGGCAGCCGCATCTGGACTGCCGGCTGGGGACCCTGGCTGGCCCGGGGAGCCGACCCCGGGCTCGCGCTCCGCAGGCTGTCGCGGTCCGGAGAGGTCCTCGACACGATCGCCACCATCCATTGGCCGGACAACGCAGTCGAGTTCGAGGATGGCCGTGGCCGGCGGAGGTTTCAGATTCACCCGCTCAGGGACCTCCCGTCGCCCGGACTCGGCGAATACCTCACAGCGCTCACGCCCGACGGCTCGGCAGTCTTAAAGATCGGCAACGTTCGAGAAGACGATAGTCCGCCGACCTTCGACATTCTCGTCATCTCGATCCACGGGGACACGCTTCTGCATCGAGCGGTCGAGTACGAACCGCGTGAGGTAACGTCTGCGATGGAACGCCGCCTCGCGGACGAACTGGCCGGATGGGAAGCCGGGGACTACAACCCGACCGGGCCCGGGTGGCTTGTGCTCAGTGAAGCAACGCTTGAACGGAGGCGCCGCGCCGTTCGCAGTGCGTTCCGGGTTCCGGAGCATCATCCCCCGGTCAGGCAGGTGGTGGCCGGGACGGACGGGACAATCTGGCTGCTTCGGGAGCTACGTGAGGACCGCGTCGATGTCTGGGAGATACGCGATGCGGATGGCAGGCTCGATGGCACGGTCGAGATCGGGCACGGTCGCGGCTCCTTCAAACCCTGGAGCCCTCGTCTCGCGATCGTCCTCGCGAGCCGCGACGAGATATGGGGCACCACGTACGATGAGTATGACGTGCCGTATATTCACCGATACCGCGTCGACCGGACGTGCGAACGCCAGGAGATGTAGTCCATCGGGTTCTGACCCCGGAAGGTCGGGCCAAGAGATGATCTGGCCAGGAGGGAGCATTAAATGAAGACATTCAACATCCAACTGGTGATCGCTCTGTTCGTGTTCCCGGCCCTCGGCTGGACGTCCGGGGCACAGGCCCAGGTCGCCGAACTGACCCCGGTCGCGTCCGCCCGAGCCCCCTTGTCGCTCGGTGGAGATATCGCGCTGCCGACCGAGGGCACCGTGTGCGTGATCGAGAGCTACGACAATCGTGTTCATTGCATTGCGCGGGACGGCGGACGAACCGCGGTTTTCGGCCGGCGCGGCCAGGGCCCGGGGGAATTCCCGAGCGAACCATCGAGCATTGTGCGAGGACCCGACGGGACGATCGGCGTGGTAGCGATCGTGAGGCGTCACATGTTGGTGTTCGAACCGTCGGGGGACTGGATATTCGATGTTCGCCTGCCGAGCCGTCTCCAGCCATCCGGGCCGTTCGACTCCGTGCTGCCGAGCGAAGACTTCAACTGGACAGGGGAAACATGGGAGAACCGGCACCTGGACGTCGATGTGCAGACCGGAGACATCGTCTGGGAGAGGATATTCCCCAATGACATGGCCGCAGGGACCGGATGCCGGATGCCGGAGGTCGCGGAGGGCTTCGCCTATCCGGAGGGGCTGGAAGGCGCGGTCAGACTGTCGTCCGGCGGCATGTATTTCCGCCTGTGCGATGGGCAGATGTTCTATCTGGCCGACCGGGACGACGACTTTGGCACTGTGATGCGGTCCTCCTTGTACACGATCGAATATCCCTCGGAGAGCGATATCGAACGCTACCTGGAGAACTGCGGACCGCCGTCGAGCCTGGTCGTCCGGGGACCGTGCCGACTGGAGGAGTATCGCAGCACGCCCAAGCGCTACTCCGAACACCACTGGGTCGACGACCAGGACCGTCTCTGGGTGCTGACCAACCGCGACCGTGAGGAGTTCTCGCACTTCGACGTCTTCGTCGGCACCGAGTTCGCGGGTTCCGTGCGCGTGCGGCATCGCGCCGTCGGCTTCGATGTGCTCGGGTCGACGCTGGCCGTGCTCGTGGACCGGCCGGTCGGTCCGGGTGACGCGGACGGCTATCCGGACCGCGGCATCGACTGGTACGACATCGGCGGGCTCAGCTTTGGCCCGCCACCCGGGAATCCGGCACCCGCTGCAGCAGTAGAAGCCCGGTCAGCATCAGGGCGGTAAGCACGAGGAAGCCGGGGCGCTGGTTGCCTGCCGCGAGGAAGGTGGCCCAGCCGAAGAGCACGGGTCCCAGCACCGACGAGGTCCGCCCGCAGAAGGCGTAGAAGCCGAATATCTCCGCCTCCCTGCCCCTCGGAATCATGAGGGAAAGATAGGCGCGGCTCGCCGACTGCACCGAACCCAGGCCGAGTCCGGCCACGATGGCCAGCCCATAGAAGACCGCGGTCGATTGAACGAAATAAGCGGCGATCCCGGCTATCACCCACATGACCAGGACTCCGGTGAGGACCTTCTTCGGGCCAAGCCGGTCAGTGGGCTTCGCGAGCGTCAGCGCTCCCGCCATCGCGGAGAACTGTACGACGAGGAAGAGGATGATGGTGTCGGTCTGGTCGAACCCGAAGGTTGCGGTGGCAATGACCCCGGCCATGACGATGACCGTCAGGATCCCGTCAATGTAGAAGAAATACGAGGTGAGAAAGCGACGAATGTCGCGCAGGGCCCAGACCTCGCGCACGGTCACCAGGAAGCGTCGCGTTCCCCAGACCGCCGCCTCGCGTACTCGCATGTCGCCGCCCTGGTCTAACGGCAGATTCCGGAAGGCGGGGATGGAGAAAAGAAGGAAGAAGCCCGCAACCAGGAACCAGACGGCTTCGATGCGGCCCGGGAAGAGGACCTGAATAAAGATCAGGGCCAGAATCAGCCCCAGCGCGGACCCCAGGTATCCCCAGCCGAAGCCGTAGCCGGACACGGAACCGCGCTCCTCGGGCGGGGTGATGTCCGGAAGGTAGGCGTTGTAGAAGACGAGCCCCCCTTCGAAACCGATGTTGGCGATCACGAACAGAATGAAGCCCGCGAGCACCATCCCCGGACCGACTGTGGCAAGCAGGGACACGCTGACGAGACAGACCGCCACATAGACGGCGAGGAAGCGCTTGCGAAGCCCGCAGCGGTCTGCGATCCCCCCGAGGAGCGGGGCCGAGAAGGCTACGACCAGCGCGGAAAGCGAGACCGCCGAACCCCACCACAGCTCTCCCTCACCGCCTTCACCCCCCACCACAGTGCCGACATAAAAGATCGGGAAGACGGCCGTGGTCATGACCGCCGGGTAGATGGAGTTGGCGAAATCGAACAGCACCCACGAGCGGACCTGGCGGCGGCGCGTCGACTCTGCCTCATCCCGCTCGGCGCGGCTGATCGCGGAGGGCTGGGATCCTGAGCCTCCTCGCCGGCTCACTGGCCGCCCCCCGGTCGCCGATAGCGCACCGGGGGCGGGGGCTCGTCCGCGAAGGTGACCTTTCCGGTCTCGAGCAGGCGGAGGGCTTCATGCACGGCGGCCTCAAGCTGCGGGTCGCCGCCGGCGATCACGGGCGCGGGGTCGTTGCGCACCTCGATGTCGGGCGCCACGCCTTCCGCCTCCACGGCCCACTCGCCGTTCACGTCGAAGAAGCCGCCCCGGGGGGCCACGAAACCGCCTCCGTCGATGAGGGGCGGGGTGTCCCAGGTTCCCACAAGGCCGCCCCACGTCTTGGTGCCAACCAGGGGGCCGACGTCCTTGAAACGGAACAGGTAGGGCAACAGGTCGCCGCCGGAGCCGGCGCGCTCGTTGATCACCATGACCTTGGGGCCGAACAGCCCGGCCATCGGCTGCGTCCACGGCTTGCGGTCGCCCGCGCGCGAGTTGAAGTAACCGGTCAGCTCGCGGTCCAGCATGTCCACGATGTAGTCGGCCGCCGAGCCGCCGCCGTTGTTGCGCTCGTCGATGACCGCCCCTTCGCGATCCTGCTGGGCGTAGTACATGCGATTGAAATACTGGTATCCGCCCTGTCCGGTGTTGGGGAGCCATACGTACGCCAGCCGGCCGCCGCTCATCTCGTCGACTCGGGCCTGGTTCGCCTCCACCCAGGTCCAGCGGCGCAGGATGCCCTCGTTGCCGATGGGCTCCACGATGATGTCGCGGGTCTCATCCATGGCAGGCGAGGGTCCAACCGTCAGGGTGATGGTGCGTCCGGCGGTGCCCTCAAGCAGCGCGTAGGGGTTGGTGGGCGCGCGCAGCTCCGCCCCGTCCACCGCAAGCAGGTAGTCGCCCTCCGACACGTCCATGCCAGGGATGGAGAGCGGCCCGGCGGTTCCGGGGGTCCAGTCACCGCCGTCGTATATGCGGGTGATGCGGTAGAAGCCGCCGTCCTCCTCCAGGTCCGCGCCCAAGAGGCCGGTGCGGGGGTTGTCGAGATCGGGATAGTCGCCCCCGCGCACATACGAGTGCCCCACGGCGATCTCGCCCGAGAGCATGTCCAACAACTGGTTGAAGTCCGAACGGTGGCGTACGTCCGGGAGCCACGCCGAATACCAGTCCCAAACATCATCCCACGGCGCCCCGTGCTGGTTGTCGACGTAGAGGAAATCGCGCATGAAGCGCCAGCCGTCGCGAAGCATCTGCGCGTACTCGGCGGTGGGCTCGACGCGCACCCGCATTCCGTCGAAGTCGAGGCGGCCGTCGTTTCCGCCGGGAGCGCGGGCAGTCCCCACCACCCGCCAACCAGGGCCGGACCGGAAGAGGAGGTGCTCGCGGTCGTGGGAGACCGTGACCGCAGTCGCCTGCTCGACGAAGTCCTCGGCCTCGCGGTCCTCGACAGAGTACTTGAGCAGCTCCCCGCCTCCGAAGCCTCCGCCTTGCATTACGAACACGGTGCCCTCGGGCCCGGGCGCGAGTCCCGCGTAGTCCTCCAGGGGCAGTCCGGGCGCGTCGATGATGCGGCGGGCGATGCCGTCGAAGTCGATCGAGACGGCCGCGGGCGCGTCCTGGCCGGAACGGGACGCACCGCCCCCGGAGCCACTTCCGCCGTCACCCGACCCCTGGCCGCCGGCCCCCGAACCGCCCTCTTCGCCCTCCTCGTCATCCTCCGCCTCCTCGTCGCTCCGGGGCAGGAAGGGCGAGGGCTCGTCCTCGTCCAGGAGCGCCAGGTAGAGAGCGCGCGTGACCGGCCGGTCGTAGGAGGTCATGTCGAGCCAGCCGGTGTTCAGGCCGTAGTCGGTGGAGGCCAGGAAGTAGAGGTACTTCCCGGACTCATCCCACACCGGGGTGATGGCGTCGGACATGCCGTCGGTGAGCTGGTGCGTCTCGCCCGACTCGGAGTCGTGCACGAAGATCGCGCGCAACTGGTTGTCGAGCCGGCGCGCGTAGGCGATCCACCGCGAATCGGGCGACCACACCGGGTTCATGGTGCGCTGCGGGTGGGCGAAGCGGTCGGTGTCGACGTGGTCCACCTCGCCCGACTCCACATCCAGCACCAGCACGCGGTAGTGGGTGTCGGTGAAGGCCAGCTTGCTCCCGTCGGGCGACCACTCGGGCCGGAAGTAGAAGGAGGGCTCGGCGATCCGGATGCGGCGCGGGTTCGCCCCGTCCTGCTCGGCGACCACGAGCGCGTACTCGTCGGCCGCGTCGTTGAACCAGGCGATGCGCGACCCGTCGGGAGACCACACCGGATGGCGGTCGGCCACTCCGGGGGTGCGGGTGAGGTTGCGCCACGAGCCCTCCTCCACGGGCACGCTGAAGATCTCGCCCCGCCACTCGAAAAGCGCCCGCTTGCCGGTCGGGGAAAGGCGGGCGTCGCGCATCTGGGCGGATGGAACCGACTCCCAGCGCGCCCGTGACCAGTTCATGTCGCCGGCCACGTGAATTTCGAGCGCGCGCGTGCGCCCGGACGCGGGATCCAGCTCGTGCAGATACCCCGCCTGTTCGTAGACCACCACGCCTTCGCCGGCCCCGAGCGACTTCACGTCGAAGTCGGCGTGCCGTGTCAGTTGGCGCTCCGTCCCCGTGCGCGGATCGTACGACCACACGTTGCTGGCCCAGTCCCGCTCGGACATGTAGTACACCACGCCGTCCATCCACACCGGATCCATGTGCCGCTCGCCTTCCCACGAGGGCGTGGCGCGCTCCCAGTCGGCGGTCGAGACGATGCCGATCGGCTGCGCCTGCCCGCCCCGGTAGTTGCGCCATTCCGGGTCCCAGTAACCGATCTCCTGGTAGGCGATGTACTCCCCGTCCGCCGACATTCCGCCCAGGTAGGCCTGCGGAAGCGCGAGCGGCGCCGGCAGCCCGCCCGCCGGCGGCACCGTGTAGAACTTCCAAAGCTTTGTGGGAACCGCGTCCCGGCCCGACTGGAAGAGGATCTCGCCATCCGGTGTCCACCCCTGCACCAAGTCCTCCGCGGGATGCCAGGTGAGCCTCCGCGGCTGGCCGCCCGTGGCGGGCATCAGGTAGACGTCAGTGTTGCCCCCGTACTGTCCCGAAAAGGCGATCCACTGCCCGTCGGCGCTGAAGGCCGGGTCGGTCTCCGCGCCCTCGGAGCTGGTGAGCCGCATCGCATCGCCCCCGTCGCGGCCCGTCAGCCACAGGTCGTTGGCGTGCACAAAGACGATGTGCGTCGCGCTCACGTCCGGCTGGCGCAGGAAGCGGGTGCCCTGGGCGGCGGCATGCTGCGGCGGGACGGCGGCGACCGCAGCTCCCAGCAGGGCGCAGGACATCAGGATGCGAAAACGGGAAGAAAGCGCGCGCGGGCTAACGCGCGCGGCGTTCCGCGTCGTGGGATCGGCGGTGACGGCAGGGGTACGAAACATGGAACCGGCTCCGGGTGCGCGATGAATCAGGGCGACACCTGGCAAGCTCGCACGTGGCGGGCGGGGCGCAAGGTGGGAGCGGCGAGCGGGCGCCACCGTCGCCTACCCCCGCGGAGCTACCCCCCCGGTTCCTTGCCTGCCCGTCCGTCCCGCCGTAGGCTGGCTTACGAGGTTCTGTCGCATCGCAAACCACCGTTCGGAGGGAACCTGAGATGGCATCGAACAGCCGCTCCCCCATCTCTCGCCGCACCTGGATCGCCGCCACTTCCGGGGCCGTGGCCGCGGGCCTGATCAAGACGAAGGCCGACGCCGTCAAGCTGGTGGCGCAGGAGGCCCCGACACCGCCCGACGACCCCACCAAGGTCCCGGGCCGCTTCACTTCCGAGGTGGGCGTGCGCGCGCCCGAGGAGCGGCCTCGGCGTCTCACCCGCTCGCAGACGCTCTCCAGTTCGTCGCGCAGCCCGCTGCAGGAGCTGCAGGGCACCATCACGCCGGCGGACCTGCACTTCGAGCGCCATCACGCCGGCATCCCCGACATCCGCGCGGGCCGTCACGAGCTGCTGGTGCACGGGATGGTCGAGCGCCCGATGGTCTTCTCGATGGCCGACCTGAAGCGCTACCCATCGGTGGCGCGCACCTACTTCCTCGAGTGCTCCGGGAACGGGGGCGGGGCCTACAATCGCGAGCGCATGCCGGTCGAGATCACCCCCCAGGCCCTCGACGGGCTGCTCAGCACCAGCGAGTGGGTGGGCGTTCCGGTCAAGACCATCCTGAACGAGGTGGGCGCCGACCCGGCCGCGACCTGGATCCTGGCCGAGGGCGCCGACGCCGCGGTCATGTCGCGCAGCGTGCCCATGGAGAAGATCATGGACGACGCCCTTCTCGCCTACGGGCAGAACGGCGAGGCCATCCGACCCGAGCAGGGCTACCCGCTGCGTCTGCTCCTGCCCGGATGGGAGGGCAACGCCAGCGTCAAGTGGCTGCGGCGCATCGAGGTAACCGACCGCCCGACCATGACCCGGGACGAGACCTCCCGCTACACCGACCCGCTCAAGGGCGGACTTTCCCGCCAGTTCAGCTTCTTCATGGACGCCAAGTCCACCATCACCTTCCCCGCGTATCCCTACACGCTGCCCGAGCCGGGATGGTGGGAGATCCAGGGGCTCGCGTGGACGGGACGCGGGCGCATCACACGCGTCGACATCAGCACCGACGGCGGCGAAAGCTGGACCGAGGCCGAGCTTCAGGAGCCCATCCTGCCCAAGTCGACGGTCCGATTCCGCCATCTCTGGAACTGGGACGGCAGCGAGAGCCTGCTGATTAGCCGCGCGGTCGACGAGACCGGCTACGTGCAGCCCACGGTGCAGCAGCTCTGGGAGGCGCGCGGCGAGCGCACGTCGTACCACCACAATCACCAGAGGGTTTGGAAGGTCGGGTCCAACGGCACCGTCACCTTCGGCCTGGGAGACCTGGTATGAGGCGGCTCGCGCTGGCGACCATGGTTCTGGCCGTCGGCTGCGCGCCCGCCGGGTCTTCGTCGGCCGGGGCTTCCGCTGACGGCGCCGAGCCCCCGGAGCGTTTCGGCTTCGGCAGCCCGGCGTCGGCCGAGCGCGTCGCCATGTGGGACATCGACGTGAAGCCCGACGGGGAGGGGCTGCCGCCCGGAAGCGGCACAGTCGCCGAGGGCGAACAGATCTACCTCATGCAGTGCATCGCCTGCCACGGCCCCACCGGCACCGAGGGGCCCAACGATGTGCTGGTGACGCAGGAGCCGTGGGAGGAGTGGCCCGCCGGCCGCACCGTCGGCGGCTACTGGCCCTACGCCACCACTCTCTACGACTACACCGTAAAGGCGATGCCCCAGCTCACCCCCGGCACCATGACCGCGGACGAGACCTACGCCGTGATCGCGTACATCCTCTACCTGAACGACCTCGTGCCCGAGGACGCGGTGATGAACGCCGAGACGCTGCCGGCGGTGGAGATGCCGTATCGGGACCGCTTCGTGCCCGATGATCGGACGGGGGGCACCGTCATCCGCTAGCGGGAACGCTCGCCGGGCAGCGGGGCGCAGGAGGCGCCATCACCCGCCCGTCGCGGGCACCAGCAGCGCGTCGCGCAGTTGGCGGACGTCCCCGCGGATCTCCTGGATGTCGATCCTGAGGGCGTCGATGTCGTGGCGGACGTCCTCGCGCAGGATGTTGATTTCGCCGCGCAGGCGCGTTTCCATCCTCGCCATGTCTCCGCGCAGGCGCGTTTCCATCCTCGCCATGTCTCCGCGCAGGCCCGCCTCCATCCTCGCCATGTCTCCGCGCAGGCCCGCCTCCATCCTCACCATGTCTCCGCGCAGGCCCGCCTCCATCGTCCCCATCTCGCCGCGCAATTCACCCATCTCGCCGCGCAGGCTGACGAACTGGGTCACCTGCAAGCCCGTCAGCGTCACGCCGACGGCGAGGATGGCGATCAGCTCCTGGCTCAGCTTCATGCGCTTCATACGCCCCCCGCGGGCACCAGCAGCTTGTCGCGCAACTGGCGGACGTCCTCGCGGATGTCCTGGATGTCGATCCTGAGGGCGTCGATGTCGTGGCGGACGTCCTCGCGGAGGACGTTCATCTCGCCGCGCATCTCGTCGCGCAAGTCGTTCATCTCCCCGCGCAGGCGGGTCTCCATGCTCGCCATGTCACCGCGCAGGCTGACGAACAGGATGAACTGCAAGCCCATCAGGGCAGCGCCGACGGCGAGAATGGCGATCAGTTCCTGGCTCAGCTTCATGCGTCCTCCCGTTCAAGGTTCAAGTGACGGATGGAGTCACGCAGGTGCTAGAGCCTTGATCGCCGATCGAGAGAGCCAACTCGATCCAATGCCTTGTGTGCGGCACCTCGCAGTCCAAGGTGACACCGGGGCGCGGGCGGCGCCATGGGAGCATGGGATGATCGGGGCGGGTCTCAGGGCGAGATGAGGGCGGAATAGCCCGCAAGGTCCTTGAGGGCATAGTCTTCTCCCGCTATTTGCAACAGTTGTACGCGGTACTGGGCGACGAGGGGACGGTGGGGCACCCAGAACTCGAGAACCGGACCCGAGGAGAGGGGCCCGGCGATGATGACCTGGGTCGGAGCGGTGGCGCGGGAGCGGTACAGTTCATAGTCCGCGGCGCGTACGGAGTCGATGGCCGGGCCTTCGATGCCGGGGATGTCGATGGGCGCTTCGATGCTGAGATGGGCGCCGATGTCGCGAGCGTTCGGTGGCAGGGTCAGTGCGACTTCGAGAAAACCGGGGTCGAGTTCCACGGAGTAGTCCTGCGCGGCGACGAAGCCGCCGACGTCGACCTCGATGCGGACCTGTCCCGGCCCGACGGTGCGCACCCATCCGTCGGGGTCGATGGTCGCGACCGCGGGGTCGCTGGTGGTCCAGGCGATGCGGGCCGGGGCGACGCGATGTCCGTTCGGGTCGTTCGCCACCGGGAGGGTCGCTTGCACCGACTCGCCGAGGAGGAGGCGGGGGCCACCCCAGTCGACCTCGACCACCGCGCCGCGCTGCGCGACGACGACGGAGGCGGATGCCATGGCGTTCCCGCTTGCGGCGGCGATCTGGGCGCGCCCGTTGCCGACCGAGACGGCCGTGCCGGCAGCGTCCACCGTGACGACCGACGGGTCGCTGGTCGACCAGGTGACTGGGGCGCCCGGCATGACCTGTCCGTTCTGGTCGTGGATGGTCGTCTGGAAGCCGGCCCGTTCCTGCAGCGCGACCAGGTTCACCGCGGCGGGGACCACCACGGCGCTGGTCGCGACGGGCGGCTCCACCACGTCGTCCCCGCCACACCCCAGGGCGATGGCGGCGGCGAGCAGGAGCGTAAGACGGTATTGGGTTCGATACCGAAAACGTAAGTGTTTTGGTGATCGATATAGTTGTTGTAAACGTTTTGGTGATCGATACAGTTGTTGTAAGCGATTTGCTGATCGATACCTGTTTCGTCTCGCGTCCGTCGACCGGCGATGCATGTGCGAGAGCGGAAAACGGTGGCTCGGCGGCAGCGTCGTGGGCGGGGCGGCGGCCGTCCCCCCCACCCCACACCCCGCCCCGCCGCGGCCGCAGCGGGCGACCCAGGAGAGCGCATCACCCAGGTCGTAGGTTCGGTCACGGTTTCCGAGGCGGTCGAGCGCTCGGGCCTGCACCTCGTCCAGGTCGTGTTCGCCGAACACGGCCGTTATGGCCGCCTCGACCGTGAGGTCCTCCCCGACCAGCAGGCTGTCGACCACCACGACCGACCGGGCGGTGGTGCCACCTTCCACCCGGATGCGGATCGTGTCGACGTATGTGCCCGGGCCGAGGTCGCCGGGGGTGCGGCGCACCACCACCCCGCCCCCCGCCACCCCGCGCGCCACGACCAGCTCGAGCCACGGCGACCCTCCGTGCACGGCCGTCCAGGTGGCGGTGCGCGACCCGTACCCCCCCACCTCCACGACCAGAGTGTCCACCAGGGGCTGGGCGACCCCCGCCAGCGTGGCCGCCGCCCCGCCCCGCCCCGCGACCGTCACGGTGGTCGCGGCCGCCACCCGGAGCGAGTCCACGAGGGTGGCGGGAGTCACGTACGGACCGTCTCCCGCGACCCGGATGGTGTCCAGGTACAGGCCGGCCGCGAGGCCCTCCACCCGCCGTGTCCACCGGACGCGACCCGGGCCCGTGCCGGCCGAGTCGATCAGCTCAAGCCACGCGGACGCCCCATGGGTCGCGCGCCACGCCACCTGCGCGGGCGCGGGCCCGGCGACCGCCACCTCGGCGGAATCGGCCACCTCCCCGGTCGCGCCCACCGGAACCTCGGTGTAGCGCCCCGCCGAAGAGAACGCGAGCGTGTTCACCGCCCGCACGACCAGCCGAACCGGCAGCACGGCCGCCCCCGCAGCCCCACCGGCTCGAGCCCCTGCGCCACCTGCGCCATCGCCCCGGAACTCCACTGCCGCCGCCGCCCCCGCCCCGGCCACCACCACCGTCACCGTATCGACGTACTCCCCGGGTGGGAGGTCGCCGGGGTCGATGCGCCATCCGACCGAGTCGAGCGCGCCGCCCTGCGCCCGCGTCAGCTCGAGCCACCCGCCGTCCGCGGCGCGCGCTTCCCAGCGGGCCGCCGGCCACCCGGTGCCGTAGATGCGCACCGGCGCGCCGCCTTCCACCGGGTCGCCGCCCCGGGCGACCACGATGCGCCGCTCGCCCCGGGTCTCCGCCACCAGCGGCGCGGCCACCGGCAGGGCGAACGCGCCCCGGCCGTGGGTCGCGGCCACCATGACGCCCGCGGCCGGCTCCACCGCCAGGTCGAACACCGCGACCATCGGCAATCCCTCGCCCAGGCGGACCCAGCCCCCGCCGCCCATCGAAGAAAACACGCCCAGGTCCGTCCCGATGTAGATCCGGGACAGCTCCGCGGGATCGAGCAGCACCGCGTTGACGGGATGATCGGGCAGGTCGCCGGTGATATCGGCCCAGGACGCGCCGTAGTCGCGGGTGACGAAGACGTGGCCCGTGCCGAAGCCCGAGAACACCGCGTAGGCGGTCGCGGGGTCGTGCGGGTGCACCGCGATGTCGCTCACGTAGCGCATGGGCAGCGACGCCGAGACCGGCCGCCACGTCGCGCCCCCGTCCCGGGTCACCACGATGTCCGATTCGGACGTCCCGAAATACAGCACGCGCGCATCGGAGCGGCTGGGCGCGATGGCCGAGATGTTCCCCGCGGGGGCTTCCGCGATCGGTTCCCATAGTCCGCCGCCGTCGACCGTCCGGTACAGCAGCTCGGTCCCGAAGTAGAGGAGGTCCGGGTCGAAGGGATCCATGACCAGCGGAGGGATGAAGAGCGCATCGTCGCCGAGATCGATGCCGCGGCCGCGGTAGCGGAAGGAGCCGCCGTTGTCGGAGCGCCTCGGCCCTCCGGTCCCGCCCCGCCACTGGGTCTCGGCCCACCTGCGGTCGAAGCGCGGGTCGAGCGCGGTGAAGCCGCCGTCGCCGCCCATCACCTGCGGCCAGGAGAGGTCGCCGTCGCCCTCGATGGTCCCGTTGTCCTGCGTGCCCCCGAGTACCGAGACCGCCTCCGCGCGCGGATGAATGGAGACCCCGGCGTAGAACTGGGTCAGGGAGAGGTTGGTGTTGAGGCTCTCCCAGGTGTCGCCCCGGTCCAGGCTCCGGTAGACGCCGCCGTCGTTGCCCACCAGCAGCATGTCGGGCGCGCGCGCATCGACGGTGAGGACGTGCTGATCGACGTGGATGTCCGTGCGGCCGAGGGTCGAGAAGGTCGCGCCGCCGCTGTCCGATCGGTACAGCATCACGCCCCCGAAGTACACCACGTCGGGGTCGGTGGGATGCACCTCCAGCGACTGGTTGTACCAGCACTGCCCGCAGCGCAGGCCCACGGCCGGCATCCGGCTCCAGGATTCGCCGCCATCGGTGCTGCGCGCGATGATCGCGGCCTCGCTCTCCCCGGCCGACAGGTAGACGACGTCCGGATTCGAGCGCGACTGCGCCAACTGCGCCCGCCAGGGCAGCATGCCGAGCCCCGGATCGACCTCGCGCCACGTCCAACCGGCGTCGTCGGACCAGTGGAGGGTGGCGTGGCCCCGCTTTTCCTCCCCTTCGGCCACCGCCGCGAACATCGTCTCGCGGGCGCCGGCATGCACCAGCACGTCGGTGACCACGCCGTCGAGCGCCAGCGTCCAGCCCACCCCCGAATCGGTCGAAATGAACAGCCCGCCCTCGGTGGCAGCGTAGACCGTGGTGGCGTCCAGCGTGCCCGCAGTCGCCGAGTCGACCACGACGCGCGAGATGGTAGTCCCGCCCATGGGGCCGGTGAACACGCCCTCGCCCAGCCGGGTCCAGCTCTCGCCCCCGTCCGCGGAGCGCAGAATCCCGCAGCCGTAGTAGCTGTCGGCGGAGAAGTGCTGCTCCCCGGTGCCCGCGTAGACGATGTCCGGGTCGACCGGGTCGAGCGCGAGGGCGCCCATCGCCAGCGAGCACTCCCGGTCGGTGAGGGGCCGCCAGGCGGCGCCGGCGTTCTCCGTGCGCCACACCCCGCCCTGCGCCCCGCCCGCGAGGATCACGTCCATGTTCGCGGGATGGAGGACTACCGCCGATACGCGTCCCGTGGAGATGGCGTAGGACTCGATGATCTCGGGGCCGAGCGGCTCCCAGCCGTCCGAAGCCCCCAGGCGCGCGGCGGCCGCGCCCGGCGGGAGACGAAGCACGGCCCGCCGGAGGACGCTCTCACGGGCCACCTGGAGACGGGCGCCCCACCCGGGGAAGCCGGGGGAACGGCGCTGTTCGAGGAAGAACTCCCAGCGTCCGCCGGGATCGTCCTGCTGGCCCGAGGCCGCCGACGCCCAGGCCAGGAGCGCGAGAACGGGAAGGGCGCGAAGCCGCCTCACCCGTGTCGGAAAGGCGCCCGCCCCCGCGGTGCGCTCGCGAGCCCCGTTACGGCGAGCATGTCATCCGCGCCGGCGGGCGCGCCCGGCACCGCTCGGCGAGGATCATGCCCATTTCGTTGCCCCCGCAGACGCTTTCCTGCGCGACCCTGGCCGCGGCCCCGGCATCGGGGCCGGCGCCCATGCGGCACACCTCCTCGCCGTCGAAGACCAGGCAGACCTCGCAGGTGACGTCGGCCGGGGCCATGGACGAATACATCACGTATCCGAGGAAGATGAGGATGGCCGCTGCGATGCCCATCGGTATCAGACGCTTCATCCGGCCAGCTCCTTCGCTTCAGGGGACCGCCGTGGCCCGCCAGAAGTCGATCCCGCCGGGCTGGTAGCGCAGTTCGGCGCTCGCCACCCGCTCGAGCGCCGACAGATCGAAGACATCGAGCGTGCCCGGCGTCGCGCCGATGGCTTCGTTGGAGACGAAGGCGTAGCGTCCGTCCGGGCTCGTCACCACGCCATGGGTGATGGGCCGGGTGGTCGCAATCCGGGCAAGCTCCTCCCCCGATTCCAGCGAGATCACGGCGACGGCCTGCTCGCCCTTCAGGGTGGCCACCAGCAGCGAACCGTCCGGGGTTACGTCCAGATTGTACGGGGCCGTCCCCGTGGAGAACCGCCGGCGCACGGTCCAGTCCCCGGCATCGATCTCAAGGATCTCGTCGTTGCGGTTGCAGGCCACGTAGACCACCCGGTCCGCGAGCGCGCCCGCGCCCGGCTCGGCCCAAGTGGGCGAACACACGGCGTCGGCCATCCCCGCCATGCGCCCCATGCTGGTGTCGTCGCGCATGGACGACGCCTGTCCCGGCTCCGTTCCCGCAGCCCCGGGACCCGCAGCGCCCGCCGGGCCGGCGGCCTCCGCACCGCTCATGACCATTACGTGGCGGCCCATCCCCTGGTCGCGGGCATCCAGCGGACCCTCGCGGCCCGGCGCCAGCGAGAAGCGCCGGCTCACCTCCAGGGTGGTCAGGTCGAACTCGACCAACTGGTCGGAGTGCATGCACGCCGAATACTGGAGCCCGCCCGAGGCGCTCACCCGGCTGCCGTGGGGCATGAGACAGGTGGTGACGCGCGAGAGCTGGGTCATGGTGGGGGTGTAGACCACCGACAGGTCCGAGGGCACCATGTCGCCATGCAGGTTGAAGTTGGCCACCACCAGGAACTGGCCGTTGGGGGTGACGCCCATGGTGGCCGGGAAGAGCCCCAGCTCCGCCCGCGCGACCAGGGTGTCGGCCCCGGTCGCGAACTTCCACACGTACCCGTAGGGCGTGCCGTGGGCGATGGTGAGGTACCAGAAGGCCCCGTCCGGCGAGACTGTGAGCCCGTGCGCCCCGTCGTTGTCGGCCGGCATGATCCCGACCGGGATCTCCTTCTCCACCTCCGCGCCGGCGCCGGGCCGGAACACCACCCGGCTCACGATGTCGGACGACTCGTTGGCCACGTAGAGGCGGTACTCCATCGGCTCCGGGGAGGCCTCCTGGGCGGCGGCACGCGCGCCGGGATGCACGAAAACCGCGGCCAGCACCGCACACGCGAACGCTGCCCGACGACCGCCGAAGCCACGCCCCGCCATCAGCCTCCCATGCCGCAGCGATCGGCGGAAAACGTCCATGCCCCTAGCCTGGCTCGTCACCGAGCCGACCACGGACGTATCCCTCCAAGTGAGCGACATCCTCACGAACCTGTGCGAGGCCCTCACGAACCTCAGCGAGGCCCTCACGAAGCTGAGCGACTTCCCCACGAAGCTGACCGACCTCCCCACGAACCTGGGCGAGGCCCTCCCGGAGGTCGGATCGGATGAACCCGTAGAAGCCTCCCAGCGCCAGCAGCAGCATGACGAACTGTCCCCAGTCCTTCATCCATGCGGATGTGGTGGCTGCTCTGGCTGTATCGGAATCGATCACGTTTCATGCCTCCGGTGCGTTCCCCAATCTGGCCTGCAACGCCCGAAACCGCCACAGAATGGGGCTGGCAGTAACGCAGTAGTTCTCACCTTCCGCCGGCGATTCGCGCATAGGATTCGTAGGCTTCCTCAAGCTCATTGACCGTGTTCCCGGTCAGTTCGAGGAGTGCGGCGATCAACTGGTCGTTGGAGGCAATCTGGCCAGCGTTGATGCGCTGGATGAGCGCGTACAGAACGCCCGGCTCATGGCGCTCCAGGTAGTCGAACAGCATGCACGACTGCGAGTAGGTGCGCCAGTTGTCCGCAAGGAAGGCATCGCCACTGAGACGAAGGAGCTGTCCGAGGGACATGAGACGGTCTTCCCGGTCAAACCGCTGGAAGAGAACGTTGCACCAGGAGTATGGCGCCGGGACCCGGAGCGAACCGCCGTCGGTGAACACACCGCCCTCGAAGTACATGGCCGTCCCTTCGACAAACCATTTGGAGGTGTCCCACGCCTGTGGCCATGTCGCGTAGACGAAGTCGTGGCCCACCTCATGTAGCTGAGTGCCCAGGTCCGGGATCTGGTACGGCATGATGAACCAGCGCGGGTAGTCCAGATAGCAGGCCGTGACGTTTCTGGCGCCGGGGATGAAGATCGTCGGACAGTGCGGCACAACCTTCTTGAAGACGGTCGAATCCGCTGTGTAGTAGGCATCAATGTAGCGGCCGCGGTTCTCGGCGTAGAGGGCGTCGAAGAAGTCCCACACCCGGCCCAGATGCTCCGCATGCTCCTCGCTGAAGGTAGGGCTTATGTCGGAGAATACGCGCACGTTGGCGACGTGATGCACGTGCGGATAGTCGGAGGACAGTGTCTGGAGCCATTCGGGATCCGTGTCGGGGAACGGGGCCGGGGGCCTCCGGGGCGATAGCTCACGCGAGATGGCGAACGCCAAAGCCGTGTCCGAAACCATGTCCAGGGTTCGGTCGACCGACGCAAACCCCTCCGCCGCCGCGCGAACGGTGAACTGCGCCTCCTCCAGGGATTCCAGCACGTAGCGACCGTGATCGTCGGTGGTCGCCTGTCGTCCGGCATCGGGCCCGTCGACGGCTTCAACGACGGCACCGACGATTCGGCCGCCGGGGTTCGCCACCGAGGGCCCCGACTCGGGGTCGGCCCATCCGTGACTGACGGTGCCTGACAGCGTCCACCGCGCCCGCGCCCCGCACGCGCCTCCGGTGACAACGGGGCAGAGGTTGAGGTCCAGGCTGTCGAAGTAGACCAGCCGGTGGGGGATCGCCGCCGCAATTGTGTCGGCCATGCCCGCGGTGATGCGGTCGCCGCGGTGCCTGACGGCCAACCAGGCGCTGAAGCTCTCGGCCAGATCCTCGCGGCCCGGGTAGTCCCGCGCATAGGTCGAGATGGACGTGGGGTCCGCTGCTTGCGCCGCCAGCCAGCCGGGCGCGGCCGCATGCGTCGAATCGAGCGACGTATGGACACCTTCGTGTATGAACACCTCCGGGAGGAATCCCTGCTGCCGGTATTGTTCACCGCGATCCGTATGCACGAGCAGGGAGCGGTTTCCTCCTCCGAACGCCTCATCGCCCCGATGTATCCAGACGGCGTCCACGTCGTCCCGCAGTGCGGCCGGCATCTGGCCGATCGCGGAGGCGTATTCGCGGGCTGCGGCTTCGGCCTCCGCCCTTGTGCCGAACTCCGGATTGACTTGAAACTCGGCGGAGAGGCCATTGGCGAACGTGGCGTCGAACAGGTAGGCCTGGATCGTGATCCACGCCGCGGGCCGTCGGTCATAGACAAGCCGTTCGCCGCGGCCAGCCGCCTCGAGACCCACGAAATCCGTCGGATCCGATGGAACAATGATATCCGGGTCCAGGAAGACGGTCCCGTGATAAGGCGGAACGTTGGGTGGGGCGTCGACGGTGATTCGGGCGGTGCCCCGGGCGCTCCCCGATGCCGCGGTCATCGTGGCCGTGCCGTTGGCCACGGCCGTCACCAGCCCGGAGGCGTCTACCGCCGCAACCGAAGCGTCGCTGCTCGCCCACGCGACCGCGGTGCCCGCCATCACCTGCCCGTTCTGGTCGCGTACCTCGGCGGTGAATCGGGCCGTCTCCTCCAGAGCGGTCAGCGTGGCGGAGGCCGGGTTGATCGTCACCGTGGTGGCCACGGGAGCCGGCGGTGGCGGAGGGGGCTCGAGGGCACCATCGCCGCAAGACAGGACCAGCATGGCGATCCCCGCGACGGCCATCCCCGGGATGGCGAAGCCCGCGCTCAGCCGTTCCCGTCCTCTCGCGCCCCACCGAAGGAGAATGTGTCCACTCATGTCACGAAACGCTGATAATTGCGAGCAAAACGCGAGTTAATCGATCACGGGAGCGAGATGTTAGCGATTCGTCTCACCAACCTGCAAGGACGACCGAAGCCGGGAGATCCGCTTGTCGACCCCTCGCCGAGGGCGACGGCTCGATGGCGACGGCATGCCTGACATCCTGGCGCCGATTGACACGGGGCGTTTGTGCCCGAATGGTGCAAACCCCAAAACGTGATAACGGACAGGATACCAAGATGGAACGACCCAGGAAGCTCAACGCAGGTTTCGTAAAGACCGTCCGGCGACCGGGCCGGTACGGGGACGGACGCGGAGGCTACGGGCTGTCGCTGCTGGTCAAGCCCACATCGACGGGACGGATCAGCAGGACGTGGGCGCAGCGTCTCTACATCAACGGCAGGGCCGTGAACATGGGTCTGGGGGCGTACCCGGTGGTGACGTTGAAGGAGGCGAGAGCCAAGGCGCTGGGGAATCGGCAGGCGCTGGCGCGGGGGATGGACCCCAGGAGCGACGGCATACCGACCTTCGCGCGAGCCGCCGAGAAGGTGATCGCGATCCACAGGGCGAACTGGAAGCCGGGTGGCGACACCGAGGAGCAGTGGAGGACCAGCCTGCGCGACTACGCCTACCCGAAGATCGGGCACAAGCCCGTGAACAAGATCACGACGACGGACGTGATGGCCGTCCTGCTGCCGATCTGGAACGAGAAGCGGGTGACGGCGACGCGGGTGCGCAACCGGATTTCGGCGGTGATGAGGTGGGCCGTCGCGAAGGAGTACCGGGAGGGGAATCCGGCCGGAGACACCATCGCGGCGGCACTTCCGAAGAACGGGGTGCCGGTCGTCCACCATCCTGCACTGCCCCACGCGCAGGTTGCCCGGGCGCTGGCCAGAGTGCGTGCGAGTACGTCACAACCCCTGACGAAACTGGCATTCGAGTTTCTCGTTCTGACCGCGTCCAGATCAGGCGAGGTTCGGAATGCGAGGTGGGCGGACATCGACGCCGGGGCCGCTACCTGGACCGTGCCGGGCAACCGCATGAAGATGGGACGCAAGCATCGGGTGCCGCTGTCTTCACGTGCTCTCGAAGTGCTCACCCAGGCGCGCCGCCGCTGCAACGGATCCGACCTGGTATTCCCCTCCCCGGCCCGCCGCGTGCTGACCGCTAACACGCTCTCTCTGCTCTGCCGACGCCTTGAAATCGGAGCCGTTCCGCACGGCTTCCGTTCCTCGTTCCGCGACTGGTGCGCCGAGCACGGCGTACCCCGCGAGGTCGCCGAATCCGCGCTTGCGCATGCGGTCAAGGGTGTCGAAGGCGCATACCTCCGATCCGACCTCTTCGAGCGGCGCCGAAAGGTAATGGAGGCATGGGCAGACTACCTGCGGTGACCGCGGGTGTGCGCATAACCATAGTGATAATCGCCCCAGGAGTATAGTCGTATAACGTTGTGATATCGTGATTTACCAATAGTCGGTGTCGGCCATTATATCCGTACCTCTGCAGTCGAGGGTCAGGTGGTCATCGAGGGCGAGGGCCTTGCCGGCGTTACAGTGACGCTGATCGGCGGTCCCTCGGACGAGAACTTCACCATGATGACCGACGCCGACGGCATGTACAGGTTCGAGGACCTGCGCCCCGGCGACTACACGGTCTCGATTTCGGACTTCGACACCCGCGACTACGAGTTCGCCGCCACGTCCCAGGATGTGAGCGTGGATCTCGACGAGACGGGCACGGTGTCGTTCACGGGCGTCCTCCTCCGCACTTCCGGCATCAGCGGCCGGGTGAGCGTCGAGGGCATGGGCCTCGACGGCATCGCGGTCACGCTGTCGGGCGCGGCCGATGGCACCAAGACGACCGACGCGGGCGGCCAGTACTCCTTCTCGGGCCTAGCGGCGGGCGACTACACGGTCACGATCGCGGTCGACGACCCCGCCTATGTGTTCGACTCGATGAGCCAGGACAGGACGGTCGGCGACGACGATTCACAGATTGTGAACTTCGAGGGCCAGCACGCGCGCACCGCGAGCGTTTCCGGTCAGGCGTTCCTGGACGAGCTGGACAAGAACGACATGATGGACGCGGGCGAGCACCCGTTGCCGGCAGCCAATATTCCGGTGGCGCTGGTGGGCCCGGGTGTCAATGACCAGCGGCTGAGCGCGACCGGCCCGGATGGCTCCTTCTCATTCCCGGGTCTGCGCGCCGGCTCCTACCAGTTGGTCGTGCCGATCGACGCCACGGCTGCAGCCGCGCTCGCGGCCAACGACGTTGCGTACGGCGGACCGGGGACGGGCTACGCCTTCGCCCTCGGAGTTGGCGAGCGCAAGTCGCAGGCCGTTCCGTTCGACATCACGCACACGACGGTCAACTTCTCGGTGTCGCTGAGGAGCGGTGACGAGATGGGTGACGCGCTTCCCGGCGCCATGGTCACGCTCTACGGCACGGGCGGCGCCAACGTCGGCAGCGGCACGACCGACGACGACGGCTCTGCGGTGATCAAGGTCGCGCGCGCCATGACCAGCGGGAACATGGTCAACGCGGGCGTCTCCGCTGAGGGCTACGATGTGGCCGACGGCATGACGGCCGTATCGTGGGATCCGCAGATGTTCGCGACCGCGGGTGCGAACTCCAACGACATCGTCAACCTGAACGTCGACGTGAGCATCAGCGGCGCGACGGTCGATCGTGGCGACTACGGCGGCGGCGAACCGCTCGCCGGCTGGGCCTTGATGGGCGATGGCCCGGACGAGTTGGGCGACGACGGCACCGTGACGTTCACGACCACCGTTGATGCGGTCCCGGCAAGCTTCTCGTTCGCGGTCGCCGACGACCAGGACGACGCCTTGGACGGCGGCGAAATGTACGAGTCGTCCGGCGGCGGGTACGTGCACACCGGCCTCTCGCTGGCGGGCAACATGGACGCCGACCCGATCGTGGTGACCTACACGACGCAGACGCTGAAGGTCTACGTGCACCACGAGCGCGACCAGGTCCGCGGCTACACGGGCAACGTCCTGGGCGGCGACGCCAGGGCGGCAGGGCTGGTCGATCTCGAGGTCCGGCACGCGACCGGGAGCGGCGGCAGGTTCACCAGTCCGATCTCCAGCGATGATTGGGACGCCAGGGCGAACTCGGGCGGCAGCAGGGGCGCGTACACCTTCTCGCACCTGCCGGCGAACATGGACATCGTCGTTCGGGCGGACGCCCGGGACGGCTACATGCTGCTGGATCTCGACCGGATCGACACCTATCGCAACATGGAAGAGAACGGCGTGATGGGCGGTGCGTTCGGCGCGATGGGCGGCTCGGGGCACACGGTGACGCTCTGTCCGCTGACGGAGGTCGAGCCCACGGGCCAGGACTTCGGCAAGTGCGGCTCGTTCGCAGTGGTCACCACGCACGGTGTGACCGCGAACGTGTCGAAGAACGGTGTCAGGAAGTCGGGCGTCGGGTTCCGTGAGAACCACCCCAGCGACGTGCGTCAATCGGGGATCACCGTCAGCCTCGACCCGGTCGACGGCAAGAACCTCGCGGGTGTCGGACGGGAGTTCACCACCGCGTCGAGCAACGACCCGACGACAGAAATCGACGAGCGCACGGACCACAACTTCGGCACCATGGCGGCCGGCGCCTACGCGCTCGGTCTTCCGGATGGATGGGCGGGCATGGTGGGTGACGCGCGCGCCAGCGCCAGCGGCGACAGCGGCCCACTCAGCCCGCTTGGGGCGGGAGGCCACGGCACGGACGTCCACATCGACGTCAGGCCCACGACCGCCACCCTTTACGGCTTCGTCCGCAACATCGACAACGCCGGGCTGGAGGGCGTGACCGTAACCGTGAACGGCATGACGGCCACCACCGACCACCTGGGCCGCTACATCGTGTCCGGCATCTCCCACGTGCGGAGGCAGCTCTTCGTGAACACCGCGAGGGCGGGATACCCGGAGACCAAGGCGGATTCCACGAACAACCCGGACACGGAAGTCCCCGGGTTCGCGGCCAACTCGGTCAGTCGATGGGACTTCGCTCTCAGCGGCGCGAACAACACCGTCGCGATCACCGGCACGGTCACGGAATCCGGGACCAACGCACCAATCAAGGGCGTGCGGATCAAGGTGGACGGCAAGAATCCGCTCAACGGCTTGCCGAGCGGTTCCAGGAAGGGGCAGCTCCTGACGGGAGACGACGGCACCTACACGGCGCTTGTCCCAATCCAGCCGAACAACGACCCGCTCGTGACGGTGAGTGCGAGCAAGTCCGGTTATCACTTCATCCCGCCATCGACGCCCGTAGCGGCTCTGGCTAGCACAAACCCGACCGCCAATTTCACAGGCTACGCGGCCACCGAGATTACCGGCAGGGTGACTGCTCCGGGCGGCAACGTGTCCATGAGCGACGTTACGGTCACGGCGTACGACGACCCGGCCATGGAGAAGGAGGATTCCCTGTATGCCGTGACGACCACGGAGACCGGGACGTTCAGCGTCTTCGTGCCGACGCTTAGCGGCACGGTCTACCTCGAGGCCGAGCCTCGGGCACTCAAGCAGGCGGACTACTCCACTACGAACTACCAGAATCTGCTGGACGCGATGAACTACGTCTGGTTCGATGCGCCGGCAACCAGACCCGGCGGTGCGATCGCCGTCATCCCCGGACAGGTGTTGCAGTTCGGCACCTTCAGCGGGCACAGCGTCCAGCCGAGGATCAACAGCGTGACGCGGAAGAAGGTGACGGACCCCTATGTTGGCTCCCTCGTCAACGGCGAGCCGACGAATGTCGTCGAGGTGAAGTGGGAGCACGACACCAGAAGTGCTTCCGGAGCGTACTCCGCCGCAGGTGGTGCTGGTGCGGCGCCCACCCTGACAACCAGCGCTGATGCCAGCGGCGAAGCCTCCACACCGGCCGCCACAACGACGGCGACCGACGGCGTGAGCGTAACGCACAAACGGACGACCACGTACACCATCCCCGCTACTCGCGCCAAGGACTATGGCAAGATCGGGGTCAAGGTCGGAATCTCCGTGAATGGGGCGGACGGAACCTCCGCCACCGCCACCAGCGCCAAGGTGGACCTCGCCGCCGTGCCGTCGGGTGTCACGGGCCTCAAGGCGGCTATCAACGTCACCGAAACCTCAGGCTCAAGCGCCCCCAATGCCCATACCATCACGGCTTCCTGGTCCGGACCGGGTAGCCCGGCGTTGGAGCACCGGATCGCCCTGGAAGTCCAAGTCCCTGCCACAACGGGAACATGGGAATGGGTCGTCTTCGATGGCAGCCCCCATGCTCAGCCTGGCATAACGAGAAACACTACCCCAGGAAAAACCGATTTCGGCCAGTGGAAGATGGGGGGATACAACCTCAGCAGCGGCGGTGGCAGATGGCCTGACGACGACTCGGGTGATACCTACCAGCTCAGCGTGGAGCAGCTGAGGAACGTGCGCGCCCTCCGCGTCGACACCAGAGTCGACGGCGGCGAGTGGATGAAGCATGCCGCGACGTCAAGCATCGATAGGACGAGCAAGCCGTACAAACCCTCAAGTGACGCCTCGCTGGGCAGCTTGACGCTGAGTCAAGGAACGCTGACCCCGGCGTTCAGCAGCACTGTGGGGACGTACACGGCTAACGTCGGCAACGATGTCGCCAGCATCATGATGGGGCTGGGGACGCCTACTGGGGCCACTATCGAAGTCACCAGGATCACCGCCGACGGACGCCTCTCCTTGACGGGCGCCAACGGCGTGTATGTGGTCGATTTGGTTGTCGGCTCCAACGTAATCGAGATTAAGCTGACCTCCGAGGACAGATCCGCCACCAAGACCTACACGGTGACGGTGACGCGGGGCACGGTACGGCTGAGCGTCCCGCGAAGTCTGTATGCGACGTCGTCCGGATCGGGACAGCTGACGGTTGGCTGGAGCCCTTCGGCGACCATAGAGGCCGGCCTGCAGGCCCTCGGCTACCAGATCCGCGCCGACGACACGGAAACTTGGACGGACGTCACAACAGGTTACATGCACGAAGTGCACGCAGCGACTGTCGGGACGGACGGAACGGAGTACACGTACTGGGTGCGCGCCAAGGCAACGGACCCGACCGACGGAAGCGATGTGTTTAGCGAAGCGGTAAGCGTCAGCGGAACGCCGTGGCCGACGGTTACGGGTACATGGAGCGCCGGCACGATTGACGAAGATGGCGGCGAGTCTACCCTGACCATCACGGCATCCGGTACGACAACAAGCGGCTTCACGGTGAGAGTCTCGGTCTCGGTGGACGGCGACGGCGAAGAGGGTAACGCCGACGCGGTGATGTTCCAGAGTGAAGTCGAAATACCGGCGGGCCCCACCACCGCCCCCAGCGCAACGATCGAGTTTACGGCAGTAGACGATGTGGCCGATGGCGATAAGACGATCGTGGTGGACATGATGCTGGCTGAGTCAGAAGCCGCCGGTCGGGACCCGGTCGCTGCCCCCGACCTGACCATCACGGATGACGACGAGGTGCCCGGTGCGGTGAGGAATCTCACGCTGGATGCGGGTGACGCATCAATCACTGCGCACTGGATCATCCCGGAGAGTCCCGGAACATCAACTATTACCGGCTACCAGTACCGCACCTACGTGACCTCGGACGGGGCTCCTGCAGCAGACGCGGCGACCCAAGGCTGGAAGTCGGCGACCTCGCCCCAGGCCATCACGACGGTCACGACGGCTACTGGCACACCCTCTCTGGTGAACGCCACGGAGTACACCGTGGAGGTTCGGGCAGTGAGTGCCGCCGGTGAGGGTACTGTGGCGTCCGCCACGGCAACCCCCGCAAGCTCCTAACCCCAACCCCCCGGCCTGATCGGATCACGCTTCCGATCAGGCCGGGGGAACCACCCCCGTCAGAGTCTCCCGTTGCCGCGAGGCGCGGGCCGAGATCCACGAATCTGGATCCACGAGCCCGAGGGAAAGGACTCTGGCGGGGGCGCATTTACCGAGAGCACCGTGGAGTCCAGCCATGCAACGCTCCGATTCCGCCCCGTGGCCCTTCCCCTAAGTGGTTCGGCCCGGGCGGCCCGGCGCTGGAGCACCGAATCGCCCTGTCAACGTCCCGGTGGACGCCACCGAGAAGGAAGTGGGAATGACTCGTGTTCCCGGGCAATGCCAATGATTCCACACGGCCAGCCCACCATGGCAGGGAGCGTTGCCGAGGGACGGCGGGCTTCGGCCGGTGGAGCTCGGCGGCGTTCGACATCAACCTCCCGGCCAGCGTTGACGGTTCCAGCGAGGACCCTGAAGGTCACCGGCGCATGGGAGGACGATGACGGTGTTGCCGCATACACGATCACCCTGGCCATGCTGAAGGCCGTGGCCGAGCTTCGCGTCGACACCAAAGTGGACGGGTGGCGATTGGGTGAAGCACACCGCGGCACCCATTGATTGATGGCGAACCAACCCTCCAACCCATCGGCCCGACCGATGGTGGCGGCAACCCCCCGTCCGGTTCGCCGGGCGGGGGTTCGCTCCGTGATGACCGGGAGGAAATGGGCCGGTGTTCCTCCCGTACGCCATGGTCGTCGAAGTCAACACGACGGTCGGTGTCAACGCGGAACGTGACACCCAAACGGCGCCTACCCACTCGATGCTGCGTGGACGGCAACGGCGAACGGCGGAAGAAATCGCGGCGAGTCGTCCCGCGGTCGTCGAGGCGGGCAGGCAGACACCAGCAATGGCGACAACAACCCAATCCCGGTCGGGGAGGACCGCGGTTCGTCGAACGACGCCCGGGCCCCGCCGCGGAGCCGGGGCCGACTCATCCCGCAGGCACGGAACGAGAGAGCGATGGCGCTTCGAACGACCACACGCGGACTCGCATCCCGTTGTTGGCGATCTGCGCGGCCGCGTCGTGGGCGTCGGGGTGCGGCGACGACGCCACGCGCCTTCCGTCCGAGACGCTTCGCGTGGCCAGCGTGACGGTCACGCCCGAGGCCGCGTCGCTCACAGCGCCGGACGCGACCGCGCAACTGAACGCGCGCGTGCTCGACGGCAACGGGCGGACGATGTCCGGGGCGGTGGTGATCTGGACGAGCGTGCGCCCCAAGGTCGCAACGGTCGGCGCGTCGGGGCTGGTGGCGGCGGCCGGCAACGGGACGACCACGGTCGCGGCGACGGTCGGCGCGGTGGCGGGCACGGCGACGGTGACGGTCGCGGTGGAGCATGGGGACCGGGCGGTGCTGACCGCGCTCCACGCGGCGACGGACGGGCCGAACTGGGCCGACGACGAAAACTGGCTGGGCGACGGGCCGCTGGAGGAGTGGCGTGGGGTGGAGACAGACGCCTTCGGCCGGGTCGCCCGCCTGGACCTCGGCGGCCGCCGGGAGGGGGAAACCGGCGAGTGGCTGCGGCACGGCCTGCGGGGCCCGGTCCCGCCGGAACTGGGGAGCCTCTCGGGCCTGACGTCGCTGAACCTGCGCGCCAACGCGCTGGCGGGTCCGATCCCGCCGGAACCATATATTCTCTTGTAAAGCACTCTATGCCAATGGTTTACA